>JAQSXG010000235.1 GCA_029256785.1 Neobacillus sp. | reverse complement strand
TGTGGAGGGGTAGCGAAGTGGCTAAACGCGGCGGACTGTAAATCCGCTCCCTCCGGGTTCGGCGGTTCGAATCCGTCCCCCTCCACCATTCATATTTTTAATAAATGTGGACATACTTAATAACAGATAAACATTGGGCTATAGCCAAGCGGTAAGGCATCGCACTTTGACTGCGACATGCGTTGGTTCAAATCCAGCTAGCCCAGCCAAAAGAGAGCCATTAGCTCAGTTGGTAGAGCATCTGACTTTTAATCAGAGGGTCGAAGGTTCGAATCCTTCATGGCTCATAATCAATAACCCGGATAGACTAGAGGAACATTTCCTCTAGTCTATTTTTTTCTATACTTATTGTTTTGAACAGTGTTGTCCTTCATCATGGTTATGAATCCCATCTAGCTGAGCTACCCAACTTTTTATTTAGTATAAATAGAAAGTTAATTTAAAAAATTATGTATATATATACATAATTTTGTTGAGTTGAGTCACTGGTATGTAAGCGGTTAAAATAGAGCTTATAAAGGGCTAGGGGGAAAAGGGATGAAGAAGATTTCAATTATTGGAATGCCAATGGATCTAGGACAAATGCGACGTGGAGTTGACATGGGCCCTAGTGCGATCAGGTACGCAGGAATTAATGAACGCTTAAAACCATTATTTGACGAAATCCACGACTTAGGTGATATACCAATAGGAAGACCTGAGGTAGCCATAGATAAGGAATCTAACCTACGGAATTTGGATTTGGTTGCTGAAAAAAGTACTTTGCTTGCTGAAAGGGTAGATGAAGTCATCCAGTCAGGATCATTTCCACTCGTTTTGGGTGGTGATCATAGTATTGCAATTGGGACACTTGCTGGAGTTTCTAAACACTATAATAATCTTGGTGTCATTTGGTATGATGCACATGGAGATCTGAATACTGCTGAAACGTCCCCTTCGGGTAATATCCATGGTATGCCCTTAGCTGCGAGTTTGGGTTTAGGACATCATTTATTAACAGATATTGCTGGCTATTCTCCTAAGATTAAGGCGGAGAATGTTGTCATCATAGGAGCAAGGTCTCTTGATGAAGGAGAGAAGGTATTAATAAAAGAAAAAGGCTTGAAGGTTTATACTATGCATGAGATTGATCGACTCGGAATGGCAAAGGTAATGGAGGAGACTATCCATTATCTAAAGGATAAAACGGATGGGGTCCACTTATCTTTAGACTTAGACGGATTGGATCCCGATGACGCCCCAGGTGTAGGAACTCCGGTGATGGGCGGAATAAGTTACCGTGAAAGTCATTTAGCAATGGAAATGCTTGAAGAAGCACGGATAATAACCTCTGCTGAATTTGTGGAGGTCAATCCTATTTTAGATGATAAAAATAAGACCGCAAAAGTTGCTGTTGAACTAATGGGTTCATTATTCGGAGAAAAATTATTATAGATCAGAGAACAGTGGCTGCCTCAAGCCGCTGTTTTTTTATTTCAATGTAAATTTTAAATAAATCTTTGAATACTTTTATAACAATTCAGCCAATTTTTGTTAATATTAAAGGTATGAAAAGTTTTTCGGTTAAATTGAAACCTTTTTGCTATTGATTCGTAGGAATGTATAGCCACATTGGAGCTGAGGAAGATAGATGGAAGCCATTATTAAAAAGCGAATTAAACAAGTTATCAAAGGCGATCAGGATGCATTTGGTGAAATTGTAGAAATATATAAGAACAGTATTTTTCAGCTCGGCTACCGAATGCTAGGAAATCGGCACGAGGCGGAGGATATTGCACAGGAGGCTTTTATCCGTGCATATGTTAATATAAATTCATTTAATCAAGACATGAAATTCTCCACTTGGCTTTTTCGAATAGCTACCAACTTATGTATTGACAGAATTCGAAAAAAGAAGCCTGATTATTATTTGGATGCTGAAGTTTCGGGAACCGACGGTTTAACAATGTATTCCCAATTGCCATCAGATTCTCCATTACCTGAAAATGAAGTGGAAAGTTTAGAATTACAAGAAACAGTTCAAAAAGAAATTTTAAAACTACCCGAAAAATATAGGTCTGTTATCGTATTAAAGTATATTGAAGAGCTTTCCTTAAATGAGATTAGCGAAATACTTGATATGCCGTTGGGTACTGTAAAAACAAGAATCCATCGTGGTCGAGAGGCTCTGAGGAAACAATTAAGTTATGTGTGATAAGAGGTGAAACACGTTGATGTGTCCGGAAGAAATTGTTAAGCTAATGCATGACTATTTAGACGAAGAAATTGATCCAAAAGATGAAGTTACTCTAAGAGAGCACCTCAAAAGTTGCAAGGACTGTGAGCTTCTATTTAACGATTTCAAAAGGACAATAGCTGTTGTAAAAGGTACTTCGAATATTCAAGCTCCTGCAAACTTTACAGAAAATGTGATGGCCATGCTTCCAAAAGAGAAAAAGAAGGTGGGCATTCAAAGATGGTTGAGAAATCATCCACTAGTTGCAGCCGCATCCCTATTTTTAGTCTTAATGACGGGAAGTATGTTTTCATCTTATGACCAAGATGGTGAATTTTCCGTCTCCAAACAAAAGAACCTAGTTGTACAAAATGATACCGTCATTGTTCCAGCAGGTGAGGTTGTTAAAGGAGATGTTGTCGTTCGTAATGGGAAATTGCAAATTGAAGGAGAAGTACAAGGTGATGTTACAGTAATTAATGGAGAGCAGTACATGGCTTCTGCGGGGAATGTAACAGGACAAATAGAAGAGGTTAATGAGGTTTTCGATTGGATATGGTATCATATGAAAACGACAGCATATGAGGTAATTGATATCTTCCAAACGAAGGATGAAGAATAAAGGAAGTCACTCGCATGGGTGATTTCTTTTTTTGCTAAGGCTCTTTTCTCAAACTTTGTTGCTATTTAAGGCGAACTTTTTTGAGAAAAGAGCTTGCAAATTTTATTCGAAGTGCTAAATAGCTATTTAAACGTAAAAACCGGCTTTAGGGTTTTTACAACAATCTTTGTGAAAACAACCCTTTGCTAAAATGAAATCTATTATGATTACATATAATAAAGTACAAGTTCCTTTATGTTATAATATATTAGTTATCTTATTTTTTTTAGGATTTTAAGCGAAAATACGGAGGAATAACAATGCCGTTTGAAGACTTTACACTATGGAAGTATTTAGCCACGATAGTTGATATTCTAGTTGTGTGGTATGTCATATACAAATTAATAAATGTAATCAGAGGTACAAAGGCGGTTCAACTGCTTAAGGGTATTTTTGTCATCCTACTTATTCGAGTTCTCAGTGGGTTTTTCGGTTTGCAAACCCTTAGTTGGATGATGGAACAGGTTATTACCTATGGATTTTTGGCTATTATTATTATTTTCCAACCAGAGCTACGTAGAGCCCTCGAACAGTTAGGAAGAGGGAGGTTTTTTGCTAGAAGCAGCGGTCCGGATGATGATGATCAAGAAAAGGCTGTGGAAGCAATTGTTAAAGCTACAGACTATATGGCCAAACGGAGAATCGGTGCCCTCATTTCAATTGAAAGGGAAACGGGGATGAGTGATTACATAGAAACCGGTATTAGTTTAAATGCAAAAATCACTTCCGAATTGCTCATTAATATTTTTATTCCAAATACTCCTCTTCATGATGGGGCTGTTATTTTGCAAAAAAATAATGTCGCTGCGGCTGCTTGTTACCTACCTTTATCTGAAAGTCCATTTATCTCTAAAGAACTTGGAACTAGGCACCGAGCAGCATTAGGAATAAGCGAGGTAACCGATAGTATTACGGTCGTGGTTTCCGAAGAGACTGGTAATATTTCTCTAACGAAAAATGGAGAATTGCATCGGAATCTAACATTAGATGGTTTTAGAGAGCTACTTTCAGCAGAATTGCTCATCAACACCAAAGTAAAGCAGGCTTCTTCAGCGTTGTGGAACTGGAGGGGGAAGAGTAATGGATAAATTGATGGATAATGCTTGGTTTATAAAAATCCTTGCCTTATTGCTGGCTATACTTTTATATTTTTCTATTCCAAACTCCGGTAGTGAATCAAAAGATGTATATGTACCAGGTGGAAACTCGTCAGCCGTGATTACTGATATCCCTGTCAAAGTTTTATATGACACTGAAAACCTGGTAGTTTCCGGAATTCCAGATACAGTTGAAGTGAGCATTAAAGGTCCAAAGACTCTTGTTCAGTCGGTGAAGGCACTAAGAAATTTTGAAGTTTTTGTTGACTTAACCAATGCGAAAATCGGAACACAAAAGGTGAATTTCGAAATTAGAGATCTATCTGATCGGTTGGATGCAAAAATAGAACCGGGATCTGCCAATATATCGATACAAGAAAAAGTGACAAAGGAATTTAGTGTAGAAGCAGAATTTAATACCGATTTACTTGAAGAAGGTTTTGCAGCAGGTGAGCCAACACTAGATCCAAAAAAAGTGAAAGTCACTGGGCCAAAGGATTTAGTGGACCGAATTATGTATGTAAAAGCTGCAGTTGAGAGTAAGGAGGGAGTTAATGAGACCTTCACACAAGAAGCGCAGATACAGGTGCTGGATAGAGAATTAAATAAACTAAAAGTAGATATTGAACCCAAAACTGTCAAAGTTACGATTCCTGTCAAGGCGCAAAGTAAAAATGTTCCAATTGCAATCGTGAAAAAGGGAACACCACCTACGGGAATAACGATAGAATCGATAGAACTTGATATTGATGAAGCAACAATAACAGCGAGTGATGAAATATTAAAAGAAATTGAAAATGTTATGGTTGAGGTGGATGTCAGTAAAATAACGGACAATACTACTCTTAATTTACCAGTTATTATTGCGAATGGGATTAGAAAAGTTGACCCGGAAATGGTAAAAGCAACGGTAGTTGTGACCAAGCAAGATGAAATAACGGTTTCTGGTATCCCCTTAAATATTACAGGGTTATCCGAACAATATGAAGCAGTGGTTACTGACCCCGGTAATCAATTGATTAACTTGCAAGTTACCGGACAAAGTGCAAAAGTAGCCGGAATAAGCCAAGATGACTTTAAAATATTTATTGACCTATCAGGACTTACAGAAGGTACTCATGATGTAGATATTCATGTAGAGGGTCCTTCAGAGGTTAGATGGAAACCAGATAAATCTTCGGCGAAAATTACAATAACGAGAGACGTATAAATACAGTAGTTTATTTGATAAGGAGCGATTTTTATAATGGGAAAATACTTTGGAACCGATGGCGTCCGTGGAGTGGCAAATAGTGAGTTAACTCCTGAGTTAGCCTTTAAATTAGGACGTTTTGGCGGATTTGTATTAACAAAGGATAAGGACAGGCCTAAAGTACTCATCGGGCGGGATACACGAGTTTCTGGGCATATGCTTGAAGGCGCACTCGTTGCAGGATTACTCTCAATTGGTGCTGAGGTTATGCGATTAGGTGTTATTTCGACTCCAGGTGTCTCTTATTTGACGAAGGCGCTAGGTGCACAAGCAGGTGTAATGATTTCTGCTTCCCATAACCCTGTTGCGGATAATGGTATTAAATTTTTCGGACCGGACGGTTTTAAATTATCTGATGAACAGGAATTAGAAATTGAAGGACTCATTGATAGACAGGACGATGAGTTACCGCGTCCAGTTGGAGCGGATCTTGGCCAAGTGATGGATTATTTCGAAGGTGGGCAAAAGTACCTTCAATACCTCAAAAACTCTGTAGATGAAGATTTTTCGGGTATTCACATAGCCTTAGATTGTGCACATGGTGCAACTTCATCATTGGCTACACATTTATTTGCTGATTTAGATGCAGATATTTCAGTTATGGGAGCTTCACCTAATGGAATAAACATTAATGCTGGAGTGGGTTCAACCCATCCGGAAGCCCTTGCAGCTATGGTAAAAGAAAAAGGTGCAGATGTAGGTCTTTCATTTGATGGTGATGGAGATCGATTAATTGCTATAGATGAAAAAGGCAATATTGTTGATGGTGACCAAATTATGTACATATGCGGTAAGTATATGAAGGAACAGGGTCGTCTAAAGCATAGTACAATTGTTTCAACAGTGATGAGTAATCTGGGATTTTATAAAGGTTTAGAAGGACATGGAATAAATAGTGTACCTACGGCAGTTGGTGACCGTTACGTTGTGGAAGAAATGAAGAAAAATGGTTTTAACCTTGGCGGAGAGCAATCAGGTCATATCATATTCTTAGATTATAATACGACGGGTGATGGTCTTTTAACTGGATTGCAACTCGTTAATATTATGAAAGCAACCAAGAAGACTTTGTCTGAGCTTGCTTCAGATATGATAAAGTTCCCGCAAAAGCTTGTGAACGTAAGAGTTACTGATAAACACCATGTTACCGATAATGAGAAGGTAAAAGAGGTTATAGAGCAGGTAGAAGCTGAAATGGCTGGAAATGGTCGTATACTCGTCCGACCATCCGGAACAGAACCGCTTGTACGTGTAATGGCAGAAGCTCCTACAGAAGAGCTTTGTGATACGTATGTGGAAAGAATTGTTACGGTTGTGAAAGCAGAAATGGAACTAAAAGAATAGGTAATTGTTATAAATATGCATAAGGGAACGTATCCATTCCTTTATGCATATTTTATTATGTATGAAAGATAGTAAAGCACAATCGAAGGTTGTCACACGTCTGATAGTGGTTGACGAATGTTAGACAATCAGGTAATATTAATTTGCTTTGCTGTTAATTTTCTGGAAGGAGGATAGGAAGCTAAAAAGGAATATAAAGCGCCTGAACTAACTGATGGTTAGTTGACGAGGAGGAGGTTTATCGAATGTTCGGCGGATGCCTCCCGGTTGACCGCACAACCGAAAGTTCTTCTTTAAAACATTGTGGCAACGCAATGCACAAAGAGAAGAAATTGCGCATACTAAGATTAGGTTTTAAACAGGTATATTCAGATACCTTACTAGAACAGAGATAAGGGGGCAAGTTTGCCTCCAAGCATTCTTGCCCTCTTTATTAGGGAGGAAAAAGGAAATGTGTGGA
>JAQSXG010000234.1 GCA_029256785.1 Neobacillus sp. | reverse complement strand
TGGCGATCGTAAAAAGTATCTATTCCTTTTTTGGTAAGAAAGTTGAGCAAAGTATATTACTATCTCTAGTCAATATGGCAGAAACGGTTGCCCATGGGAATCCTAGTGGGATTGATATGGCTGCTGCCTTTAGTGATTTCCCAATTTGGTTTCAAAAAGAAAAAAAGCCAGAGTCTTTACAAGTAGGTGAGCCACTCTTTTTGGTTGTGGCAGACACAGGACGTTTTGGTGATACGCACAAGGCTGTCGCAAGTGTTAAGGATGCCTATACTGCTTATCCCGAAAAGACGAGAAAATCGATTAATCATTTGGGCGAGATTACGGTAGAGGTTAGAAAATGCCTATCCAATGGTGATATGAAAATGCTTGGGAATCTAATAGATTTTGCACAGACAGAACTGGTTGCCCTTGGGGTAAGTGATGAAGGGATAAATAGACTTATAAATGTTGCACGAAAAGCAGGGGCACTGGGCGCAAAATTGACTGGTGGCGGAAGAGGGGGCTGTATCCTGGCCCTAGCAAAAAGTAAATCCCATGCCCAAAACATCGCAAGCACATTACAAAATAAAGGCGCCACAAACACCTGGAACTTCGTATTAGATAGACAAGTTTAACAATAAACCGATGAAAGTGGGGCTACTAATGAGGGCAACGGCACGAGCATTTACAAACATTGCACTAATTAAATACTGGGGGAAACGAGATGAAACACTCTTCTTACCAATGAATAGTAGTCTCTCATTAACCCTCGATAAATTTTATACAACAACAAGTGTAGAATTCTGTTCATGCCTATCATCTGACGTCTTTGTAATTAATAATCAACTTGGTGATGTGAAGGAAGTAAATAAAATTACTCGTTTTCTTGATAAAGTAAGAAAGCTATCAGGTAAAAGCTTAAAGGCAGTAGTCAACACGACCAATAATGTACCAACAGCAGCAGGCTTTGCTTCCTCAGCTTCTGGCTATGCAGCATTAGCCGCTGCGGCAACAAAGGCTATTGGAATGAACTTAAATCCAGATTCATTGTCCCGTTTGGCACGTCAAGGCTCTGGATCTGCCTGTCGCTCCATACACGGTGGGTTAGTGGAATGGCAAAAAGGTGAAAAAGAAGATGGGACAGATTCCTTTGCCAAACCAATTGAAGAAGGACAAGATTGGGATATTAGTATCTTCTCGGTTCAATTAACATCTGAACCTAAAGCAGTATCTAGCAGAGATGGAATGAAGCGTACTGTAGAGACTTCACCCTTTTATTCCGGTTGGTTAGCAGGAGTTGAAAAAGACCTTCTCCTGGCAAAGGAAGCGATTAAAACGCGTGATTTTGCACTGTTAGGTAATATTGTTGAAGGAAATGCGCTGAAAATGCATGCAACAACACTTGGTGCAGACCCTCCATTTATGTATTGGAGCAGTGCCACAATGGATGTTATCCATGAAGTACAAACCTTGCGCACAATGGGGATTCAGGCATTTTTTACTATTGATGCTGGTCCAAATGTTAAGGTGCTATGTTTACCTAAGGATGAACAAATTGTATATGACGTGCTAGGTAAATTGGCAAAAGTAGAAGACATTTACCTATGCCATCAAGGACCGGGAATCACATATATATCAAATTCTAATCGTTAATAGATTTCGTGAGTTTAACTCAAGTAAGAGCCAATCTATAAAGGTGAAGGGATGAATGACCATGACTTATTCAAGCTACCGTGTAAAAGTTCCGGGAAAGCTATTAATTGCAGGTGAATACGCAATTCTTGAACCAAAACAGAAGGCGATTGTTGTTGCTGTTAACCGCTATATTACCGCATATATCGAACCTAGCAATCATAATCAGCTCATACTACCTCAGTTAGGATTAGATCATGTTACTTGGGATTCGGGGG
This sequence comes from Neobacillus sp., assembly GCA_029256785.1. Classification (GTDB taxonomy): domain Bacteria; phylum Bacillota; class Bacilli; order Bacillales; family Cytobacillaceae; genus Neobacillus. The sequence continues at coordinate 5,145 of JAQSXG010000234.1, read as the reverse complement.
AGAAGAAAGTTCAATTTAATGTTAACGATCCCCGCTTAAATTTCATTAAAAGTTCGATTACAATAATGAACCAATTTTTAAAGGAAAATTCTTTTACATTACAGCCTTTCCGGTTAACAATTAAAAGTGAGCTAGATGACCCCAAAACTGGTATGAAATATGGGTTGGGCTCAAGTGCCGCGGTAGTAGTAGCGGTTATTTCAGCCATGCTAAGTTTATATGATAAAGGTAAAGACCAGCCGTTACAAAAGGTATTTAAACTAGCTGCAATTGCCCACTTATTAACACAAAGAAATGGTTCAGGGGTTGATATCGCTGCATCCACTTTTGGCGGCTGGATTGGTTATTCATCCTATAACCCAAGCTGGGTATTAAGCGAATTAATGAGAATGAAAAATCTAACGAGATTCATCCAAAAACCATGGCCAAATCTGTTTATTTCTCGACTACACCCTCCAGAAAGTCTTATAGTAGCTGTTGGTTGGACAAAGGAACCGGCCGCAACTGGACCGATGATAAATAAAGTGAAAGAATTCTGGGATTTTAATCTGAGTGCATATAGCAAATTCTTAGAGAAAAGTACCATCTCCGTAAGTCAAATGATGAGCAGCTTTAAAGAAAAAGATTGTAGCAGTGCTGTCTCAAGTTTGCAACTATGTCGTCAGGCTTTACTGCAACTAAGCAAGCAAGCTGATGTTACCATTGAAACGGACAAGTTAAAACAATTATCCGAGCTAGCTCAAGACTTTGGTAGTGGTAAATCTTCAGGAGCCGGTGGAGGCGATTGTGGCATTGCATTTTTAAATGATGAAAGGAAATTAACTGCACTCCATAAAGCCTGGAATAATGCAGGAATAATCCCTTTGAAGCTAACTAGTTCTAAAGTAGGAGTAGCCGTTACAGAATATAACTGCGAACCATCTTTGAAAGAATACTACGTAGGTGTTTAGTTTTTCTTCAGAAGATAGATTAATCCAATTACGAAAGGGCAAGATAAAATAAATTGCCATTCTAATTGGAGGTTTTTGAAATGAAAAAATTAACTATTTTGCTTGTATTACTACTAAGCCTTTTCCTCGCTCTTTCTGCATGCGGTAAAGATGAGAAGGAAGAAAGTAAGGAAAAGGATAATAAAAAGACGGAAGAAAAGGCAGAAAAGACAGACGAACAAGATCTGCTGAAAAAAGTTAAGGATGATAAAAAGCTTTTAATCGGAACAGAAGGTACTTATCCGCCGTTTACCTTCCATGATACAAGTGGGAATTTAACTGGTTTTGATGTTGAAATCTCTACCGAAATTGCCAAAAGACTAGGTGTGGAACCAGAGTTTAAGGAAACACAATGGGATGCCATGTTTGCAGGATTGGATGCCAAACGTTTTGATATGGTTGCAAACCAGGTGGGAATTCGACCTGACCGGCAGGAAAAGTATGATTTTTCTGATCCTTACATCACCTCAGCAGCCGTTCTTATTGCACACAAAGATAATGAAGATATTAAAGCATTTGAAGATATAAAAGGGGTAAATGCTGCTCAATCATTAACAAGTAACTATGGAGAGATGGCGAAAAAATTCGGGGCAAATATTGTTGGCGTTGATGGTTTTAATCAAAGTGTAGAACTAATCACATCTAAGCGTGTAGATGTAACCATCAATGATAAACTTTCTTACCTAGACTTTACAAAGCAAAAGCCAGATGCCCCAATTAAAATTGTTGATACGAGTGAAGATGCCTCTGCAAGTGGATTAATGTTTAGGAAAAATAGTGAGTCACTCGTGGATGAAGTAAATAAGGCTTTGCAAGAGATGATTGATGACGGAACGTATAAAAAAATCTCTGAGAAATGGTTTGGTGTGGATGTACTTAAATAGCATTTTTACTGACCCAGAGAGAACAGCAAGGCTAATTGATATTGCTCAAAGTTCCTTTCTGCCCCTTTTGAAAGGGGCTATTTTTTATACAATACCCTTAACCATTATCTCTTTTATTATCGGGTTAACTTTAGCCATATTAACGGCTTTAGCCCGTATCTCCGATGTGAAAATATTACAGATGATTGCCAGAGTCTATGTGTCAATTATTCGTGGAACACCGTTATTATTGCAGTTATTTATTATCTTTTATGGTCTTCCTAATGTGGGAATAATTATCGATTCATTTCTTGCAGCGATTATCGGATTTTCCCTTAGTGTCGGTGCCTATGCATCAGAAATTATCCGTGCTGCAATTCTATCGACACCGAAGGGACAATGGGAAGCAGGTTATTCAATTGGTATGTCCTATTCGCAAGTATTGAAGAGAATTATCTTACCTCAGGCTGCAAGAGTTTCCATCCCGCCACTATCGAACTCGTTTATCAGTCTTGTTAAGGACACTTCTTTGGCATCAGTTGTGTTGGTTACGGAAATGTTTCGAAGGGCTCAAGAAATTGCCTCCTCCAACTATGAATATTTATTGGTCTATTCAGAGGCTGGTCTAATTTATTGGGTTATCTGCTTTTTCCTATCCATCGTCCAACAGAACATTGAAGGGAGAATGGATCGATATGTGTGATAGGAAGGGGGAAAATGATGATTTCAATTAAAGGGCTTTATAAGCAATTTGGCCAATTAGAAGTCTTAAAGGGGATTGATTTGGAGGTTGAAAAAGGCAAGGTTGTTGTTGTCATTGGGCCGTCGGGTTCAGGAAAGACAACAATGCTCCGCTGTCTAAATGTATTAGAAACAGCAACAAAAGGAGTAATAACCATTGATGATCAAGCTTTGGACTTTTCAGGTGCCGTACCAAAGAAAAATATAGCAAGCTTTCGTCGTTTAACAGGGATGGTGTTTCAGAACTACAATTTATTCCCGCATAAAACGGCTCTCGAAAATGTAATGGAAGGACCAATAATCGTCAAAGGGATGAAGAAAGAGGAAGCGCGGAAAAGAGCACAACACTTATTAGAAAAGGTAGGTCTTGGCGATAAAATCGACTATTACCCTGTTCAATTATCAGGAGGTCAGCAACAACGCGTTGGAATCGCTAGAGCTTTAGCGATGGAACCAAGGGTGATGCTCTTTGATGAACCAACGTCGGCGCTTGACCCCGAGCTTGTTGGTGAGGTATTGAAGGTAATGAAGGACCTCGCAAAAGAGGGAATGACAATGATTGTTGTCACCCATGAAATGCGTTTTGCACAGGAAGCTGCCGATGAAGTTATTTTTATGGATCAAGGGGTTATTGTTGAACAAAACAGACCAAGTGAGATATTTAATAACCCACATGAAGAACGGACAAAGAAATTTTTGAATAAGATTCAATGAATTGTAACGTGTTATGGCTTAGAGCCATAGCACTTCTTTCATTTATGCTGTAAAATTTAATCAAATAGTGAAACTTTTCCCATTATTCAACCGTATAAAAGTTGTAAACAATTGAAGGGATTGATGCCTATGGAACTGTTCAATATGCCGATGGAAACGATTTATATGTATGGGTTAATCATTTCAGGTATTTTAACAGTTTTGTATGTGCTGTTTGCGGATGTGGTTCATTTTGATGGACCCGATTTCCTAAATCCAGTTCTTCTCTTTGCGTTCGTAACCATTTTTTCGGCGAGCGGCTATTTGTTCGAACGGCTTTCTTCTGTAAATTCTATGTTAATACTAGGGTTTTCAGCTGTAATAGCACTAATTCTCGTTACATTATTAAATGTATTTGTTCTCGTTCCATTGTCATCTGCTGAAGAGTCTCTTGTTTATAGAGAATCAGATTTAAGAGGCAGAATTGGAACCGTAATTACTACGATTCCAGTAGATGGCTTTGGGGAGGTTATGATTGAAAATATTAGCGGTAGAATCGCGAAACCGGCAGTAGGTTTTCAGGGAGAACAAATTGCAAACGGCACTAAGGTACTTGTTGTTCAAGTTAAGGATGGTATCCTTCATGTGACGGACCATCAAGAAGCGCAAGAGATATTTATAGGGGGAGATTAGATGGTATTTAGCAGCATTTGGATCGTTATTGGTATTGTAGCTTTTATTATTTTGGCACTAATCGGAGTATTTATTACAAAGTATCGGACAGCAGGACCTGATGAAGCATTAATCGTTACCGGTAGTTTTTTAGGAAGTGGTAGTGTTCATGTAGATGAGTCAGGGAATAAGATTAAGATCATTCGTGGTGGTGGTAGCTTTATCTTACCTGTCTTCCAACAAGCAAAGCCACTTAGCTTACTGTCTAGTAAATTAGAAGTAACAACCCCAGAGGTATATACGGAGCAAGGTGTTCCGGTCATGGCTGATGGTACAGCAATTATAAAAATAGGTGGTTCAATTTCTGAAATTGCGACAGCTGCTGAACAATACCTGGGCAAGGCAAAAGAAGATCGCGAAAGTGAAGCAAGGGAAGTTCTTGAAGGACACTTACGGAGTATTCTTGGTTCAATGACCGTTGAGGAAATTTATAAAAACCGTGATAAATTTTCACAAGAGGTACAAAGGGTTGCATCACAGGATTTAGCTAAAATGGGTCTTGTGATTGTATCCTTTACGATCAAAGATGTTCGTGATAAAAATGGGTACCTTGATTCGCTTGGTAAACCGCGTATTGCACAAGTTAAGCGAGATGCGGATATCGCAACGGCAGAAGCTGATATGGAAACTAGAATAAAAAGAGCCGAAGCGGCAAAGGATGCTACACGTTCAGAATTAGAGCGTAAAACAGAAATTGCAGAAGCTGAAAAAATTAATCAATTAAAAATAGCAGAGTTCCGACGGGAACAAGATATTGCCAAAGCCCGTGCTGACCAAGCGTATGACCTTGAAAGTGCACGATCAAAGCAAGAAGTTATGGAACAGGAAATGCAAATTAAGATTATTGAAAGACAGAAACAAATTGAATTGGAAGAAAAAGAAATTCTGCGTCGTGAACGCCAATATGATTCTGAAGTGAAGAAAAAGGCGGATGCGGACAGATACTCTGTTGAACAAGCAGCCGCAGCGGATAAATCAAAGCAAATGGCAGAAGCAGAAGCAAATAAATATCGGATTGAAGCAATGGCGAAGGCCGATGCAGAACGAATCCGCTTAGATGGACTTGCTAAAGCAGAATCGGAAAAAGCACAAGGTCAAACGGAAGCAGAAATTATCCGTCTAAAAGG
>JAQSXG010000006.1 GCA_029256785.1 Neobacillus sp. | reverse complement strand
AAAGATTCAGAATAAATGTATCTTTGTATTATATCTATTAATTTTATATAATAAATACATAGATTCAAAGTAATGTTCCTATAGGAGGACTTCATATATGCAAATAATCAAGATTTCACCACGTGGATATTGTTATGGCGTTGTCGATGCTATGGTTATAGCTAGAAATGCGGCATTAGATAAATCATTGCCACGTCCCATCTATATCTTAGGGATGATCGTTCATAATAAACATGTGACAGACGCTTTTGAAGAAGAAGGAATCATTACCCTTGACGGTGAAAACCGCATGGAGATATTAGAAAAAGTAAATACAGGAACAGTTATTTTCACTGCTCATGGAATCTCACCTGAAGTTAGAAAACTAGCTAAAGATAAGGGATTAGTTACACTTGATGCAACCTGCCCTGATGTAACGAGAACACATGACTTGATAGAAGAAAAAACCAAGCAAGGTTACCAAGTTATTTATATCGGCAAAAAAAATCATCCTGAGCCAGAGGGAGCAATAGGTGTGGCTCCTGGCCTCGTTCATCTAGTCGAAACACCAGCAGATGTCGAAGCATTAACACTTGATTGTGAAAAGTTGATTGTTACGAATCAAACGACTATGAGCCAATGGGACGTAGCTGATACGATGAAAAAGGTCCAGGAGAAATATCCGCATGCAGATGCTTATAATGAAATATGTAACGCTACGCAGGTACGCCAAGAAGCAGTAGCAGGTCAAGCAACTGAGGCAGACGTTACCATTGTTGTCGGCGATCCAAAAAGCAACAATTCTAATCGACTCGCACAAGTTTCAGAAGAAATTGCAGGAACAAAGGCATACCGTATTGCTGATATTTCGGAGCTAGAGATTGATTGGATAAAAGATGCGAAGAATGTTGCTGTTACGTCCGGTGCTTCAACACCTACACCAATTACCAAGGAAGTTATCACATTCCTTGAACAATTTGATCCAAATAACGAAGCAACGTGGGAACGGAAAAAAAATGTTCCTCTAAACAGGATCCTACCCAAAGTTAAAAAATAATAATTAGTAAAAAACAGTCCTTCATATTTTTTTGAAGGACTGTTTTTGTTTATAAATTTAAATGATTTGAAATGGATCAGTGTTTACTTTTGAAGGGAAAATTTCAACGTCATATCCCGATTCCATACACATTTTTTTCAACACATTGGTTAGTCCCATTTTCATGATTTTCTCTACATTATGTCCTGGATCAATTATGTTCAGGCCTTCCATCATCGCATCATGTGCCGTATGATAATAAATGTCACCTGTTACATATACGTCTGCTCCTTTAAATTTGGCATGCATGAAATATTTATTTCCATCCCCACCTAAAACCGCCACTTTTTTTACTTTTGAGTTTAAATCACCCACAACACGAACGGTTTTAACATCAAGAGCTGTTTTAACCGTTTCAGCGAATTCCGCCAAAGTCATTTCATTTACCTTACCAATCCTGCCAAGTCCAAGTACTTCCCCCTGGTTGTCTACAGGGTACACATCATAGGCCACTTCTTCATATGGATGTGCCTTAATCATAGCCGTTACTACCTTCTTAAGCTGAAGCTCTGGAACAATCGTTTCAATCCGAACCTCTTCAACCGATTCTATTTGACCTTGTTTCCCAATGGTTGGATTTGTATTTTCTCCAGGTAAAAAACGACCATTGCCATCGGTTGAAAAGGAACAATGACTATAATTGCCAATATGCCCCGCCCCAGCATTACCCAAAGCATCTATAACCTGCTCTACATTGCTTTTAGGAACAAATACTACAATTTTTTTTAGCTTCTTTTCATATGTAGGCACCAATACTTCTGTCTGCTCTATTCCAAGGGCATCAGCAAGTAAATCATTCACTCCGCCTTCCGCTACGTCCAGATTCGTGTGAGCCGCATATACAGCAATATCATGCTTCAATAGCTTTTCAATCATTCTTCCTGGGACGGTATCGGTGATGACCTTTTTTAACGGTCGAAAGATTGGTGGATGATGAGCAATAATTAACTGGACATTATTCGCTATCGCTTCATCAATAACTTCCTCTAGTACATCTAACGCTATCATAACTCGATCCACTTTCTTACTCAAACGCCCTACTTGAAGACCAATTTTATCTCCCTCCATCGCCAACCCTTTTGGAGAGAACTTTTCAAAAAGTTGAATGATTTCATGTCCGTTCGCTATCTTCATCACTCAATACCTCCTCTGCAAGCTTTAGTTGCGATAAGAGCTGCTGTTTTTTTTCTTCCGTTTCAACAGAGGGTGTAGCCACTTCAAGCTGCTCGTATATCCTCTGCCAATTCTTCTGTTCCAAGCTCCATTTTTTCATAAATGCTTCTTCTTTTCTTTGAAGTAAGAAAGGTCCAAACAATAGATCCCTTTCCATTTGTTCAGGAAAATATGGGTTATAAGGATCCCCTTTTTCAGCAACTATAACTTCATATATCTTTCCGTCTTCTTCAAGTATCTCTTCTGCTACCAATTCCCACTTATTTTCAATCAACCATGAACGTATTGAGATCGCGTTAATATTTGGTTGAAGGACAAGTCGTTGTACAGACTCAAGTTTTTCTTTACCTTGTTCTAAAATATTAGCAATTAAGCTGCCACCCATTCCAGCAATGGTAACACAATCTACCTCATCAGGCTGGATTACAGCTAAACCATCACCCATTCGTACAGATATTTTATCAGCTAAACCCTCAGATAAAACATTCCTTTCTGCAGACTGAAACGGTCCCAATACCACTTCCCCTGCAATTGCATATGAAATTTGTTCGTTTTTTATAAGATAACATGGTAAATAGGCATGGTCAGAACCTATGTCTGCCACCCGTGACCCGTTTGGAACATACTTTGCAACCGCCCCTAAGCGCGCTGATAATCGATCTGTATTCAAAAACACCACACCTTAATCTGATTTATGTATTAACTTTATCTAATTACAGTATAAAAAAAGTCCTTTACATATGCAAAGGACCTTTCTGTAATAAAATTTTTACTTCAAAGTGGCTAACCAATCAGCCATTGCTTCAGCTTGTTCTGGCTTTACCATACCCCCAGGCATGTCCCCTTTACCACTAACCACGATGTCCATGATTGTCTCTTTTTCGAGTCGATCACCAACACCTGTTAGTGCTGGACCCATTCCACCTTCATAGTTACCGCCGTGACAGCCAATACAAGACGACTTGTACGTATCTTCAGGCTTCGCTGCAACTTGTTCTGTCGTTTCAGTACCGCCTTCTTTTTCCTTGGCTAGTTCTTTGCTATCTCCGAGGCCTTTGAAAGAGAATAAGAACATTAGTCCGATTCCGACAACCGCAATGAGAGCGAAAGGAATAAGTGGATTTCGTTTCATAATATAACCTCCCTTATGTACGTATAACTGTAAACAATACTAACTCTACAAACAACTTCTATTTTACTTTAAAAATACAAGAAGGAAAAGACCTAAACATACTTTAGCACGATAATATTTATAAAAAGGTTAACAGGATGGGATTTTCAGTTAAATCCAACACCCTATTAACCTTCCCTATTTTACTTATTAACAACCAATTAATCTGGCAATGACGGTCCTTTGAATTTCTGAAGTACCCTCCCCAATTTCTAAAAGCTTCGCATCACGCATCATTCGCTCTACATGATATTCCTTCATATACCCATATCCCCCATGTAATTGGACGGCTTGATTTGTTACTTCCATACATATTTCTGAGGCAAAAAGTTTACACATGGCTGCTTCCTTGCCGAATGGCCTCCCTTGATCTTTGAGCCATGCTGCTTTGTAGACCATATTACGAGCCAACTCAATTTTTAATGCCATATCGGCAAGCTTAAATTGAACGGCTTGGAAGGAGGAAATGGACTTTCCAAATTGCTTCCGCTCTTTTGTATACTGAAGAGCCTTTTCGTAAGCACCTTGAGCGATCCCTACTGCCATCGCACCAATTCCAATCCGCCCCCCATCCAATGTTGTTAGGAATTGTTTAAAGCCCTCACCCTTTTTCCCCAACAAATAATCAACAGGTACATGTACATCCTCTAAAACTAGCTCAGTAGTATTTGAAGCATTTAAACCCATTTTTTCGTAATTATCAATAATAGTAAAACCCACTGCATCTGTTGGTACAATGATTGCGCTAATTTCCTTTTTCCCATTATTTAAATCTGTTACTGCTGTTAAAGCAAGATGTTTTGCATAACTAGCATTTGTAATAAAACATTTGTTTCCGTTAATAATAAATTCTCCATTTTCAACTACTGCAGAAGTTCTCGTACCACCTGCATCAGAACCAGCATTTGGCTCTGTTAAGCCAAATGCACCAAAAGATTCACCCGTACAAATAGGTGTTAAAAACTCTTGCTTCTGTTCTTTCGTACCAAATAAATGTAACGGTGCTCCACCTAAAGAAATATGTGCCGAATAGGTGATTCCTGTCGAGCCACAGGCCCTGCTAAGCTCCTCAGTAACAATAGCAAAGCTAATTGTATCTGCCCCAGCCCCGCCATATTCCTCCGGGAACGGAAGACCCATCATACCCATTTCAGATAATTTCTTAAAAACATCCACTGGAAACTGTTTATTTCGATCACGACTCAACGCTCCAGGTGCGACTTCTTCGTCAGCAAACTCGCGTATGGTCTTTTTGATCATTTCTTGTTCTGCAGTTAAATCAAAGTTCATTAATTAATCCCCCCAGTATAACCTTTGAATGCGCTTACTATATTATTATACTTGGGGAGTACCTATTTTCCCAACATTAAAAAAATTTTAAATAAATTATATTGTTCAAAAACAGATAAAAATAAAGTATTATAGGTATAGGCGACAAATAATTAAAGAGAAAATATTTTTTATGACTATTTGCAAAGTGAAAGACAATTCAGTAAAATGAGTACAAGAAAGTGCTTACATTTAGCCCTCTTCTCAAACCTTTAACATAATAAGACAAAAAAAATAGTTTACCCCTGTTTATAGAAGTAAACTACATTTTTTCATTAAAGAGAATTTCTATTCTAAAAAGTCTTTCAAGCGCTTGCTTCGACTTGGATGTCGTAACTTACGCAGTGCTTTTGCTTCAATTTGGCGAATTCGTTCACGAGTTACACCGAAAACTTTTCCAACTTCTTCAAGGGTACGAGTGCGTCCGTCATCTAAACCAAAACGTAAACGCAATACGTTTTCTTCACGATCAGTAAGGGTATCTAGAACATCTTCAAGCTGTTCTTTTAATAGTTCGTAGGCAGCATGTTCTGATGGCGATGTTGCATCCTGATCTTCGATGAAATCACCAAGATGTGAATCATCCTCTTCACCAATTGGTGTTTCAAGTGAAACCGGTTCCTGAGCGATTTTCAAAATCTCTCTAACCTTATCGGGGGTTAAGTCCATATCTTCCCCAATTTCTTCAGGAGTTGGTTCGCGACCTAAGTCTTGTAGTAATTGACGCTGAACGCGAATTAACTTGTTAATGGTTTCAACCATATGAACAGGGATACGAATCGTTCTGGCTTGGTCAGCTATTGCACGAGTGATAGCTTGACGAATCCACCATGTCGCATAGGTACTAAATTTAAATCCTTTGCGGTAATCAAATTTTTCAACCGCTTTGATTAAACCCATATTTCCTTCTTGAATGAGATCAAGAAATAACATTCCACGGCCAACATAACGCTTCGCGATACTTACAACAAGTCGAAGGTTTGCTTCAGCAAGACGGCGTTTTGCTTCTTCATCGCCTTCTTCAATGCGATTAGCTAGTCTGATTTCTTCTTCCCCAGAAAGTAAATCAACGCGGCCAATCTCTTTTAAGTACATACGAACTGGATCATTAATTTTAACTCCAGGAGGAACACTTAAGTCATTTAAATCAAACTCATCATCATCTTCTTTTGCTAACTTTTTAGGACTTGGACCTTCCTCGTCACTTTCACCAACTAATTCAATCCCTTGCTCACTGAGGAATTCTAGGAATTCATCCATATGCTCAGAATCTAAATCAAAATTAGCTAATTTCTCAGCAATATCATCATGGGCCAGGACACCGGTTTTTTTTCCCAGTTCAACCAACTGGTCTTTAACTTGTTCTAAGGTCAACTCATTTTCAGTTGCCTCTTTTGAACGGGCCGATTTTTCAGCCATATGTCCCCCTCCTTCCAGAATCAAAGACATTAAAAATGGAATTTATAGCGATTTACGCAACTGATTAATTTCAGTACCAATTGCAAGTGCTCTTTTCATATCACTTTGCCGCTCTGCTTCTTTCATTTCCACTTCTTTTTCTTTTATCTTTAACAATTTTTGATAATTCAACACCTGTTTGATATAATCAGTTAATTCTTGTGTACTTATTTCATCGTTAATAGACATCATTTCAATTGTAACAACCAATCTTCTTAGGTTTTCATCTTGGATAAAGGATAAGAATAAACTTGAATCTGGCTCCAAATGATCTTCATAAAATCCCAACAAATAGGTTATTATCGCTTGATGCTCATCGATGTTAAACGTATTACCCTTCAACAAATCCTGAACTTTAAAAGCAACGTCCCGGCTTTTTAACATATGCGCAATTAAACGCCTCTCCGCCGTAACATGTTTCGGTTTTAATTCATTCTCTTGTTTGGGTATAAATATAGGTTTATTATTTGTGGTACTACTATTTGACTTTCGCTTTTCAGAAAAGAATATTTGCTTTTGCTGCTGTTTTAATGCATCCAAGGAAAGCGAGAATTCAGATGCCAGCTGACGCAAATAATGATCCTTTTCTACAGCTTTCGTCAGAGTACTAATTTCTTTAAGTATTTCTTCTATATACGCAAGCCTATCTCCTTCATTTTGAAGATTTTTTCCCCTTCGAAAATAAAGAAATTTAAATGACATCCATGTCAGACTCGCCCCAATTACTTCTTTTTGGAACTTTTCCGGACCAAACTTCTTAATATATTCATCCGGATCTAAACCATCTGGCATCATTGCTACTTTTATTGGACAATCAGCCTCATTAAGAAGTGTTCCAGCCCGAAATGCAGCCTCAATCCCTGGCTTATCTGAATCGTAACAAATGGTTACGAACTGGATATTTTGTCGGCGGATTAAAGAAATATGCTCCTGGGTTAATGATGTTCCCATTGTTGCAACGCCATTTTCAATTCCTGCTCGCTCAGCAGCAATTACATCAGCAAATCCTTCAAAGAGTACGACATGCTGTAATTTCCGAATACTCGGTTTAGCCTGATGAAAGTTGTATAAAATTTTACTTTTGTTAAAGATTGCAGTTTCGGGACTATTTAAATATTTGGGCTCATCGGTACCCAGTGCTCTGCCTGAAAAGGCAATTGTTTTGCCATTCCGGTCAAAAATTGGAAACATGATTCGATCTCGAAAGCGATCAAAGAAAGTCTCGTCTCGCTCACGCTTGATAATAAGTCCGGCTTTTTCCATTTTTTCAGGTGAAAAGCCTCTTTTTGTAAGAAATTTATAAACAAAGTCCCAGGAATTTAATGAATAGCCAATTTGAAATTTATCAATTGATTCTCTAGTAAAGCCTCTTTGAAGTAGATACTCTAATGCATGTTGCCCATCCTTTGTGTTTACCAATAAATGGTGGTAAAATTTAAGTAATAGCTCGTGTGCATCAAGCATCGCTTGTAGCTCTGGAGAAACATTAACCTTTTTCCCATTTGCTATCGAGTTTATCTGCAAGTCAATATTTGCCTTATCAGCTAACTTAATGGCTGCTTCTTGAAATGAGATACCTTCAAGTTCCATTAAAAATGAAAAAACATTTCCGCCTGCTCCACATCCAAAGCAATGGAATATTTGCTTGTCAGATGAAACAGAAAATGATGGGGTGCTTTCTCCATGGAAAGGACATAATCCGAAGTAATTTCGACCCTGTTTTTTTAGTTGGACATAATCGCTGATTAACTCGACAATATCAACTGACTGACGAATTTGGCTGATTTTTTCTTCGGCAATACGATCTGCCATGAAAACAACTCCATTTTTGCCTTTTGCTCTTTAAGAGGAGCTTATAGCTTTTCTAAAAATAATATTCTGCAAGCAACAATTAAATTCCTGCAAAATTCGACAAAAAAATTGTTATTTGCTTAATAATTTTTTTGGACTCTAAGGACTATATAATTTGGGCTCTTTACTACATACACCCCTTTTTCTTGCTTTTGCAAATAACACTGCGCAAGTCAAGTGCAGTTTAAATTCCTGCTTCTTCAATCAGAATTCCCCAATGGTAATCTTACATTTACATAAATTCGAAGAGATAGATACGCAAAACCGTAATATCTCCCAGTATGGCTTGTTTCATGATAAACAAGTCAAGCAGCTTCCTGGCTTCAACATATTCCATGTTGCAGTTATTATGTAATATAAGTTAACCCATGGGAGCATATGAAGAAACAAAAAGAACATTAAGGGAAAAAATTAGAAGCAATTTCGACATTTTCCTTTCTCCGGACACGAACCTCCATCGACAAAAATCGTGGGCATGCCCTTTATATAAGTACTAATTCTACATTACGCCGCGTATTCCTTCTTTGCCAGCCAACTTTTATTGAAAGGATTAATGTCGAATTTTTTTCTATGGGTTTCCTTGACATCTATCAATAAATAGTTTATTCGTTCAGATGCAAGTCTAAACCTAAAAATTACATTTTTATCACAATTTTTTATTATAGTACATTTATTATGATATTTCCATAACTTTTTTAATTTTTTTAGTCCATATATAAAACACATAATCCTAAGATTATGTGCTAGTTTGGCCTTTTATGAACATTATTAAGAATAACATTCGCAGTTTCTTCCACTGCCTTATTTGTAACATCTATTACAGGGCAATTAATTTTGGTAACTATTTTATCAAAGAAGGTTAATTCATCACGAATTCTTTCAATATTTGCATAACTAGCTTTGTCATTTAAACCTAGAGAAATTAATCGTTCGCGTCTAATATTATTTAATTTTTCTGGGCTTATCTTCAAACCGAAACATTTCTCCGCAGGAACCTTGTACAACTCCTCAGGAGGGTCCACCTCAGGTACAAGTGGTACATTCGCTACCTTTAGCCGTCTTAACGCTAAATACTGTGATAAGGGGGTCTTAGACGTTCTGGATACACCAATTAAAACTATATCTGCTTTTAATATTCCTCTTGGATCACGTCCATCATCATATTTTACCGCGAATTCAATAGCTTCAATCTTTTTAAAGTAATCCTCATCTAGTTTTCTAACAAGTCCTGGTTCATATAAAGGAGTTTTTCCGCTATATTGCTGGATTTGATCCATAATTGGCCCAATTAAATCGACTGCCTGAATTCCTGATTGTTCCGCCATTTTCTTCATATATTCACGAATATCTGGTTTTACTAGGGTAAAGGCAATCATTGCTTGGTCCATCTTAACAAGAGAAATTACCTCGTCAATATGTCCCGTTTCTTCCACATATGGAAACCTCTTTAATGTCATTCCCGAACCATTAAACTGGCTAATTGCTGCCTTTGTGACTAACTCAGCCGTTTCTCCGACAGAATCAGAAACTACATAAATGATTTGCGCACTCATTCTTCCCCAACAGCTCCTCTATGTTTGATTTTCTTGTCTAGAACAGGTTTCCACCAATCGTTATTACTCATTCTCTAAGGCAACAAATGCTTTAGTAATATTTGTTTTTGTAATTCTCCCTATCACTTCGAAACCTTTATCTGTGTTTCTAACAATTGGTAAGGCATCAATTTGTTTATCGATTAAGATTTTAGCGATATCTATTAACAAGTCGTCCATTTCACACATGGTTATATTTGGCATCCTCGTCATAATGATATTGATCGGCAGAGTAGTGAGCTCTTGGTTTCCAATGCTTGCTCTTAACAAATCTTTCCGAGATACCACCCCTACCAAAAGAGAATCATGATCTACAATAAATAGTGATCCGACATCTTCAAGAAACATTGTGCAAATCGCATCATAAACAGAAACATTTTCCTTTACGACTATTGGCATAGATTTGTAGTCTTTTACGTATATTTTTTGAAGACTTTCTGTTAACAGCTGATTACCTGATTTACCTGTATAGAAATAACCAACCCGCGGTCTTGCATCTAAGTATCCTGCCATCGTTAAAATAGACAAATCAGGTCGTAGTGTAGCTCTTGTTAAGTTTAGTTGTTCGGCTATTTGCTCACCGGTAATTGGACCGTTTTCTTTTACAATTTCGATTATTCGGTCTTGTCGCTTTGTAAGTTCTATTTCCCTCACCACCTTATTTTTTCTGCTATATGTATGTTATTTAATCGTTAAATTACTCAGACAAGCTATATCCTTAATAGTGATATTATATACTAATTACTTTTTAATTGGTAAAAATACATACATACATAGGATGAAATGTAATAAAAGGTACGGAAAACCGCACCTTTTATCAAATATGTTATTAAAATGTAATTTTTTCCTGAATAAAGCTAACTAGTTCTGAAATCGGTAAACGAGTTTGCTCCATCGTATCACGGTCTCTTATTGTTACCATATTATCTTCTTTGGAATCAAAATCGTACGTAATACAGAATGGCGTACCAATTTCATCATGGCGGCGATATCGCTTGCCTATTGAGCCTGATTCATCATAATCAACAGAGAAATGCTTTGATAATGTTTCAAATACTCCTCTAGCTTCGTCAGACAATTTCTTAGATAAAGGTAGAATCGCTGCCTTATATGGTGCTAGTGCCGGATGGAAATGCATAACTGTTCTTGACGTACCATCTTCAAGCTGTTCCTCATCATAGGCATCAATTAAAAAGGCTAACGTTACCCGATCAGCACCAAGTGAAGGCTCAATACAATACGGGACATATTTTTCATTTGTTTCAGGATCCAGATAATTAAAATCTTCACCTGAAAATTGCATATGCTGCTTCAAATCATAATCAGTTCGTGAAGCAACACCCCAAAGTTCTCCCCAACCAAATGGGAATTTGTATTCAAAGTCTGTTGTCGCATTACTGTAATGGGACAATTCATCCTCAGAATGGTCACGGAGCCGTAAATGTTCTTTGTTTAAACCAAGTGTTAATAACCACTGTTCTGCAAAGTTTTTCCAATAGTTGAACCACGTCAGATCTTCACCTGGCTTACAGAAGAATTCAAGTTCCATTTGTTCAAATTCTCTTGTCCGGAATGTAAAGTTACCTGGTGTAATTTCATTTCTAAAACTTTTACCGACTTGGGCGATACCAAATGGTAGTTTCTTTCTCATTGTCCTTTGAACATTTTTAAAGTTAACAAAGATACCTTGAGCCGTTTCTGGGCGAAGGAAAATTTCATTTGTACTAGACTCTGTTACACCTTGGAAGGTTTTAAACATTAAGTTAAATTGACGGATGCCAGTAAAGTCTTTACTGCCACAGTCTGGACAGGAAATAGCGTGTTCCTTAATAAGCTCTTCCATTTGTTCAAACGGTAGGCCATCAACAATCATTTCTACCCCTTTTTCGTCAAGTGCATTTTCAATTAGTTTATCTGCACGATGTCTTGCCTTACAATTCTTACAGTCAATCATCGGATCATTGAAATTGCCAATATGCCCTGACGCTTCCCATGTTTTTGGGTTCATAAGGATGCTGGCATCTAAGCCGACATTATAAGGGGATTCTTGAACGAATTTTCTCCACCATGCCTGCTTGATATTGTTTTTAAATTCTACACCTAGCGGACCATAATCCCAAGTGTTTGCCAATCCACCGTAAATTTCTGAACCAGGGAAAATAAAGCCCCTGTGTTTTGCATGGGATACAATTTGCTCCATAGTTACACTCATCTTTTTTGCTCCTTTTTAATAAAATAAAAAAACTCCCGTCTCTATGCCTTGTTAGCATAGGGACGAGAGTTACCCGCGGTTCCACCCTATTTGCTGCATTAAGCAGCCTCTTTCATTTGTGTCAATTAAACACGATTGCTCAAGAACGCCTTCCTTAGCTCTCTATACCCTAGCTTTCACTATCCTAGGTTCGCTTTTACAGAGGATACTAAGTACTATTTTCTCTCATTGCAATTATCATATTAAAAATCATATTAACGAAAACTAGAAAGCTTGTCAATAATACATTATAGGAGGTTACGAAATTGGTCCATTGAATTAAGAAATTTCTTTGACTTCAAATGAAGCCCTGAATATTCCTCATAATAGGCTGTGATAACCTTCTTTAATTCAGCCTTTGTTTCTTCTTTAATAGAGATACTTCCTAACCTGGAAAGATCAAAATAATAAAAAAGACGTAATAATTTCACAGTTGCTGGTAATAATTTGAAGTGATAGGGATCCTTATTCAAACAGCGGTGGCAAATAAAACCACCCTCCCTTATTGAAAAGGAAAAATGCCCGTCTGTACTTCCGCAAACGGAACATTGATTTAATATTGGATTCATACCCAGGACATTAAGCATTTTCATTTCATAGATATTCATCAAAATATCTGGTTCAAAGCCTTCATTCATATAATTTAGCGTTTGAAATAAAAGTTCAAAATGAAAAGGGTTTGCTTTTTTATCTTCCGTGCATTTATCAGTTAATTCAACAATATAACTGGCATATGCCGTTAAGAAGATATCTTCGCCAATAGAACGGAAGCTGGTAATCATTTCACCCTGCTGTACAGTCCCCAGCCCCGTCCCTCTTTGTACTAAGAAGTATCCATGGGTAAATAGTTGGGTAATGGAGGAAAGACGGCTCTTAGGCTTTTTAGCGCCTCTAGCCATGACACCAATCTTTCCCCACTCTCTCGTATATAAGGTTATGATTTTATTTGTTTCACCATAATCTGTTGTTCTAATGATGATGCCTTCACATTTCTGAAGCATGTATTGTCACCATCCCATATCACGCAAGACAAACTTATGAAAAATCGATTTGTGCTAGCTCCTCATTCAAATTTCCGGGTATTTCTTGGTTTTCCTTCTCAAGTTCTTTTATGAGAAGATATGTGTCAATATTACCTGTCTGAAGGAATACTTTCCACGTAAAATCCATCATGAAAACCCCACCTTTCAATATTTAGACTAGCTTAGTGTTAATCCCAAACCTTACAATTATCATAGCCTGCCCGAGCAGAATTCATAAGACGAAAATATTGTTAATGTTGTCCATGCATAATTTGAAATAAGCCCTAATATTTTAGATAGGTATCAATATTCATCATCGTTGAAGCCAAAATCGCGAAGTTGGGACATCTTATTACGCCAATCCTTTTGCACCTTAACCCAAAGTTCTAGATAAACTTTTGAGCCAAGGAGGTTTTCAATATCCACACGTGCACGGCTACCGATTTCTTTAAGCATACTACCTTGTTTACCAATAACGATACCTTTTTGTGAATCCCTCTCTACAATAACGGTCGCCATTACATTAATGACATCCTTGCCCTTCTGCCGTTCCATTTTATCGAGTACAACAGCAAGAGAATGAGGAATTTCTTCTCTTGTAAGATGAAGTGCCTTTTCCCTGATTAATTCGGTAATAATAAACCTCTCCGGGTGATCAGTTACCTGGTCAGCAGGATAATATTGTGGTCCTTCAGGTAAGAAATTTTTAATTTGTTCCAAAAGGCGTTCAACATTATTTCCTTCTAATGCCGAGATAGGAACGATCTCTTTAAAGGAATATCTTTCTTTATATGAATCGATTAGTGGCAGGAGTTCATCCGGGTGTATCTTGTCAATTTTATTAATAACAAGAAAGATTGGAGTATTGACTGTTTGGAATTTCTCAATGATAAATTCTTCACCGCGTCCAAAACCTTCCTCAGCATTTATCATAAATAGAACTAAATCCACTTCTTTGAGTGTATTTTGTGCAACCTTCATCATAAAGTCACCAAGTTTATGTTTCGGTTTATGAATACCTGGTGTATCGATGAATATCATCTGTGTATCATCAAGTGTTAAAACACCTTGAATTTTATTGCGTGTAGTCTGCGGTTTATCGCTCATAATGGCAATTTTTTGTCCAATAACTCGATTAAGAAATGTGGATTTACCTACATTAGGACGGCCAATAATTGAAATAAACCCTGATTTATATGCTTTATTATCATTATTAGGCATTTAAGTCCTCCGGAGAAAATGCACCTGGAAGTAACTCTTCAACCGTCAATTCAAGAATGTCACCTTTTAGGTTTGTTAAAACCAACTTCATGTCTTTGGGACACAACTCAGAAATTACTTGCCGGCATGCACCACAAGGTGAACAAGGACGTTCCGTATCAGCAACCACAACCATTGCCTGAAAATCGCGATCTCCCTGAGCATAGGCACTAAACAAGGCAGTACGTTCACCGCAATTACACATGCTATAAGCGGCATTCTCTATATTACATCCATGGTATACTTTTCCATCTGTTGTAAGTAGTGCAGCTCCTACTCCAAATTTAGAATATGGAATATATGCTTTTTCTCTTGCTTTTTTTGCTTCTTCAATTAATTTCTCGATGTTCACTAACATTCTTCCCTTCCAGCAGAAATCTGCCGCTTCCTTTATTTTAACTCAAATTTGTCACAAAATCATCACAATTAATGAAATTGTAATGAAAAAATTGAATTTTCATAAAAATCAGCTAATTACCTATTTCTTAATTTGATAGCTGTATCGTTATTTTACCCAATTAAGTATTCCTTTTCAAACAACGTTTGTCACTTTTGGTTTTTTTACCTAAAAAATGTTTATAATCTTTGGCAAAAAGATGATAATCCCAATGATTACTGCTGTAATAGCATATACGAAAACTGCACCGGCAGCAATATCTTTAGCCTGCTCCGCAAGCGGATGGTATTCCTTAGTGATCAGGTCTACCACTCGCTCGATAGCTGTATTAACTAATTCTAGGGCAATCATACCACCAATTGTTAAAATAACTATAATCCACTCAACATATGATATCGAAAAGAAAAATGAGCAACCAATAACTAAAATGGAAATAATCATGTGGATACGCATATTTCTTTCACTCAAAATAGCTGTCTTAATACCATTTACCGCAAATGAAAAGGAGTTTACTATCTGATTGACACCCTTATTATCGAGTGAGGCCATATTCATTCAAAATATCTTTCTGCAATGTGAACATTTCTTCTTCCTCTACTTCATTCATATGATCATAACCTAATAAATGCAAAAAGCCATGTACCGCTAAAAATCCTAGCTCTCGAATAAAAGAATGTCCATAATCAACTGCCTGCTCGTTTGCCTTTGCCACCGAAATAATGATGTCACCTAAAACTCTTGGCATCCCCTCACCCGTCATTTCTATCTCACCGGCACCAAGTTCCTCCATGGCAAAAGAAATAACATCCGTTGGGGCATCCTTCTCCCTGTATTCCTTATTAATTTCATGAATTCTTTCATTCGTTACAAAGGTAACCGAAACTTCACTTTCTTCTTCAATTTTCTGTTTTTCAGCAGCAAAGTTCAAGAGATTCTCTATTTCAATTAGTTGCTGATCGGTTAGTTCATTCGTTTCATCTATAATATCTATCATTAGTTTAGTCATATTTGGACCACCTTCTTTTTCATTTCTGGGTATTCTATTCTAGAGTGAAAAATGCCTTTTAATGTTTCACAAAAAGAGTGCGCAACTGTCTCCAACTCTTTTAAAGTTAAATCACACTCATTTAATTGGCCATCTTGGAGTCTATCAGCAATGATATTCTTTACTAATGATTCAATAGCCTCAGGTGTTGGATGCCCAAGCGATCTCACAGCAGCTTCCACACTATCCGCAATGCCTATAACCGCAGACTCCTTTGTCTGAGCCTTAGGACCAGGATAACGATAATCCTCTTCCTTTACATCTTCTCCGTTTTGTAAAGCTTTATGGTAGAAGAACTTAAGTAAAGTAGTTCCATGATGTTGTTCAGCGATATGGATTATTTCCTTTGGCATATGATATTTTCTTAAAATTTCCGCACCATCTATTACATGAGAAATAATAATATTAGCGCTTTTATCACATTGAAGCCGATCATGCGGATTTTCAACATGCATTTGATTTTCAATAAAAAAGTTCGGCCTTCTTGTTTTTCCAATATCATGATAATAACAGCCAACCCTTGCTAAGAGTCCATTTGCACCGATTGCCTCACAGGCAGCATCCGCAAGATTTGCTACCATTACGCTGTGATGATATGTACCTGGTGCTTCCATTAAGATCTTTCTTAAGAGAGGATGGTTGGGATTCGAAAGTTCGATAAGTTTCATCGTCGATAGAATACCAAAGCTAGCCTCAAACAGAGGTAATAGTCCAATTGTCAAAACTGCAGACCCTATACCAGAAAATATGGCTGTTAAAATATAATAACCATATTCAAGACCCGTAAACTGGCCATTAGGAAGAAACATTAACGCCCAAATAGTAAATAGATTAACTATTGTAGCTAATGATCCGGCCTGTAGGATTTTTGATCGCTGATTCTGTTCACTTAAAAAAAGAATACCAGCTAAACCACTAAATAAAATATAGATTCCTACTGAAAAATTAAGCGTTCCAGAGACTCCTTCATTGAATAATACACTGCCACACACCGCAAAAATAATGGATGTATGGATTGCAAGTTTTTCATCTATTAAAATTTTCACTAACATGCCGCCCATTGCTGCGGGAAATAAATAGCCAATTCCTGAATAGTTAAATATTTGCAGCATGCTGGTAATCTTAAGAATTGCTAATGTTAAAATGAAAATAATACCAAACATTAAAAGATTAGCCTGTCTTTTTTCTGGCACTGCTTTCATTTGATAGAAGTAATAATATAAAGCAGATAGGATAATCGTAATAAGGATGACCAACCCTATTAGCGGCTTAAAAGATTTCTCAGTATCTAAAAGACCGACTAATTCAAGTTGACGATATTCCTCTTGCCTAATTAATTTACCTTCTTCAATAATAATTTGCCCTTGCAAAATTTTTACAGCCTCTACATTATCTGCCGCTTGTTTGCGTAATTCTTCTGTAGCAATTGGGTCGTAAAATTCATTTTGAATAACTGCGTAACGCCCCAATTCTGTCGA
This sequence comes from Neobacillus sp., assembly GCA_029256785.1. Classification (GTDB taxonomy): domain Bacteria; phylum Bacillota; class Bacilli; order Bacillales; family Cytobacillaceae; genus Neobacillus. The sequence continues at coordinate 15,503 of JAQSXG010000006.1, read as the reverse complement.
TGCATTTCTCAAATCTGTATTAAGCGGGGCAAACTTAAGTTCTTCTTCTAAATTTTTTTTAGCATTCTCTACATCATCTGCAGATATCCGTTTACTCATTACATTGTTGATTGCTGTAACTGTTAAGTCCTTTGCAATCGATAATTCATCATTGCTGGCTTGTACAAGTGCAATAAAAACTTGGGCCGATAAGTCCTTCGTCAATCGCTCCGGTAACTTAGACTTTAATATTGTGACCTCTTCATTAATCGACGGTTCTCTTACCTCTATTTGTTCATCTGTATTTGTATTGGTATCATTCTCATTATCAGTACTAATTTCTTCAGTCTTTTTCTTTACCTCTGCTTTAATATCATTATTTACTTCTGTTGCAGAGTTAAATATTGAAGTGATTAAATCAACCTGATTAGACGAATACTCCTTTTTTAAGGTATATACATCTTTCACTTGGTCCAATGCTTCCTGCCGCTTTTTTTCTGTACTTTCTTTATCCTCCACTGTTCCAGGAGATCGGATGGTCTTTTCAGCAACAGTTAACGGACTAATATCAAGTTTTTCCGGTTTTACATTATTGTACATCGTTCCAAATAACACAATACCAATCACAAGGAAAAATAACACTCGAAAAAATGTAAGATCGAGAAGCTTTTTTATATGAATAAAGTACTCCTGTATTTTTTTCAACTAACTCCCCCCACAACTTACAATTAACTATAGTTTTATCACACACTTTATGTAAAATCATAACAGTTTTCCCGTTAAGTTTCACCTTCAAATAGGAAAAGTGTCCACATTACCAAAGATTTTAAAAATTATATGGCAAAAGGGATAAACCGAAAAGGTTTATCCCTAGCCGTTCCATTTAATTTTCTGGTGACTGTTTACCATACGCCTCTACAATCCTTCCGACTAGCGGATGGCGAACAACATCACTTTGTTCTAAGAAAATAAAGGATATACCTTTTACGTTCATTAATATTTTTTCTGCAGCAATTAACCCCGATTTTGCTCCTTTAGGCAAGTCAATTTGTGTTTGATCACCTGTAATGACCATTTTCGATCCAAATCCAAGGCGTGTAAGGAACATTTTCATTTGTGCATTCGTTGTATTTTGTGCCTCATCCAATATTACGAAAGCATCATCAAGTGTACGTCCTCTCATATACGCAAGGGGAGCAATCTCACTGATCCCACGATCAATCAGTATCTCTGTGTGCTCTATGCCAAGGACATCATGGAGAGCATCATATAATGGGCGTAAATAAGGATCCACCTTCTCTTTTAAGTCCCCTGGTAGGAAGCCAAGACTTTCTCCTGCCTCTACAGCAGGTCTAGTTAATATAATTTTATTAACCTGTCCATTTTTTAGAGCGTTAACTGCCATTACGACCGCAAGATAGGTCTTACCGGTTCCTGCAGGTCCAATTCCGAAAACAAGGTCATTATTCCTTATGGCCATGACATAATGCCTTTGACCTAGGGTTTTAATACGAATAATTTTACCTTTTACTGTTTTGGATATTTCCTCTTCATACAGGTTTTCAAAATAAGCAAGTGTCCCTTTTTGTGCCATTTGAACAGCATACAAAACATCTCTTTGGCTAATCGTAATCCCTTTTCGAATGATAAAAATAAGCCTGTCGATAATTTGACTAGCTAATATTACTTTTTCTTCATCACCAGACAGGCTGACTGATTCGCCCCTGGTAACAACCGTAACATCAAGTTCTTCTTCAATTATTTTTAGATTTGCATCAGCATTTCCTAGAAGCGCTATCGCTTCTGCTGGATTTTCAAGCTGAACATTAATTGTTTTAAGGTTAACTGTCATTCAAGAGTCTCCTTGGGTATCGGTCTACCGACTGCTATATTTTCCACTACTTTAAAATGGATATCTAGTATAACTTTACCATTCTCCGTCTCCTGATGTAAAATTTTTTCATCTTTTATAATAGCATCTTCATCTACCTTGCTTTTTATGTCTTTTTTTGCAAGTTCGATCGCCCGCTGGATAGCCTCTTTCTTAGAATAAGTTCGAACCACTTCTTCTCGCGCCCGTAATGTTTCATTACTATATGAAATCGGCAGATCCCATTTAAGGAATCGAATTTTTCTAGTACTTTTTTCTGTTTCATATTCTGTAAATTCCGGTTTTCCAAAACCCCATATTGGTATTTCAAATGTACCAAGGTTGATAGAATGTTTTTGTTTTTCCTTGCCATTAAAGACTTTAAAGTTCGTTTCTAACGGTTGTTCAACATGGCTCATATACCATATTTCGCCCCATACCTCGCCTGTTGCAGCAACTTCCTCTGTTTGTCCTTCTCTTCCGATTAAACCTGATACGAGTAACTGATCCTTTTCCACATGATCATTAATTTCAACAACAGATTGTCCCGTTTTAACATACATATTTGTAATAATTGCTTTCTTTTTAGCCACTAAATTTTGTGGTTCTAATTTATCAGGCTTTTTAGGGTCCTTCTTTTCCACTACTTGAAGGTGATAGGTTGTCCCCTTTAATTCCACACCGACCCAGGTAAGACTTCCAATATTATTGGTTAATTTTCGTTGAATTGCTTCTACGTTTTCAACAAAAAATTGAAACTTGCCAATTTTGACGTCCATCTTGTCCAATTCTTTACGAATTTGATACTCGGTAGCCGGTTTAGCTCCTTTTATTTCAATTCCCCATATAACATTAGATAATAATAATATGACCAAAAGAAATAATATACCTCCAACCATGAACCCACTGTTTTTTAATAGCCTTTTAAATAAAAAAGGCATCCCACTTCGCCGCAAAAACGAAATGGAGCATTCATGATGCCTTGCATATTGTCTAATTTTCAATGCATCTTGCAAATTCAATATAAAGGTAATGGTTTCTGTTCCATGCCTTTTTACATTTCCTATATGTAGCCCATTTCTTGTAAGAGTATTTAAAAATCGCTCTATTCCCTTCCCAGAAACTTTAACAGTTACTTTCCCAAACAAAAAGTCTACCCATTGGTTCTTCATTATGCTCCTCCCGAATTTTCATTTATATAGACGACCTCATCAATTTTACCTTCTAACAATATCTCTTCAGGTAAAATAGTTTTTATCACGAAGGAATTCCCTTTTATTTGTAATTGTCCTTGCTTTAAAAGCAAGCGCAATTCCTTATCAGTAAATACCAATAAACCACGATGATTTTCAATGTATATATGGATTTGTCCGATCATTGTGATTCGGGGTAGATCCATTATGACGTCTTGTGGAAGATCCATTTTCTTCGCCATCCAATTTCGGACTTGCTGGCTCCATTTTTTTGCCATAAAAAAAGAACCCCCTTTCATTCCATATTATGAAATGAAAGGGGGTTCTAGCACATATTTTTGTATACGTTGGGTCGTCTATCTCTTTTTTGCCAAATATGGTCTTTTAGACCGCGGCTCTCCAAGAATCTCAGACCAGATAATACCATTAATTACAGGGTTTTTATCTGGTTTTCCTAAAACTATTCCATCGGCTTTTAATTTAGGGCGAGGTTTATTCATTCTATTCTTAGGTTCGGTTCGACTATATTGAATCGGCTCAGACACTTGCTTCATTTGCTGATATTTTTTTTCGATATCCTGCAGATTTACTTCCTGTATCACCTGTTGTCCTCTTGACACCTTTTCAGGGGTTTCAGCCGGCTCATTATCTTCTTCTTGTTCGAAAAGCTTACGGATATCATCGAACTGAGTAGCAATAAAGGGTTTATTTTTTGATCCATTATTTCCCTTTGCTTTACTAAAAATTGTTGAAAGAATTCCAGCAATTATAATAAAAATTATTGATTCCAAGCCCACCCCTCCTTCTTAGGAATTTATTTGGTGGTTTTACTGATCGTCTTTTTTATCGTCTGTCATCTTACCAATGGAGTCTCTCATGTCCGTATCTGCAGAGATATTTTTATAATTCATATATTCCATAACACTTATATTACCAGACTTAAGGGCTTCAGCCATTGCCAACGGAACCTCTGCCTCTGCTTCTACAACTTTAGCTCTCATTTCTTCTACTTTCGCTTTCATTTCCTGCTCGGAAGCAACAGCCATAGCACGACGTTCTTCCGCTTTTGCTTGGGCAATTTTCTTATCAGCTTCGGCTTGTTCAGTTTGTAGCTCAGCTCCGATATTTCTACCCAAGTCTACATCAGCAATATCAATTGAAAGAATCTCAAAAGCTGTACCTGCATCTAATCCTTTAGCTAATACTGTTTGTGAAATCAGTTCAGGGTTCTCTAGCACATTTGTATGGCTTGGTGAAGAACCAATTGTCGATATAACCCCTTCACCTACACGTGCTACAACCGTATCTTCTCCTGCACCTCCGACAAGTCGTTCGATATTAGCACGAACGGTAATTCTCGCTTTTGCCTTAACTTCGATACCATTCATAGCTACGCCAGCAATAAACGGCGTCTCAATTACTTTTGGATTTACACTCATTTGTACTGCTTCTAACACGTCACGTCCTGCAAGATCTATCGCAGCACAACGCTCAAATGATAATTCAATATTTGCTCGATGAGCAGCAATTAATGCATTGACTACCCTATCAACATTACCACCAGCAAGATAGTGACTTTCCAACTGATTGATTGTCACACCTAACCCAGCTTTATGTGCTTTAATTAATGGGTTTACCACTCTGCTAGGCGTTACCCTTCTAAGCCTCATCCCAATTAATGTAAAGATGCTTATCCTAACTCCTGCAGCCAGTGCTGAAATCCAGAGCATAACCGGAACAAAGGATAATAAAATTCCTAAAAATATTAGTGCGACAACGATTATTGCAATCATAAAAATGGTTCCATTAGAAATAACGTCCACTTGCACATACCTCCTCTAAAGTTTGTTTAAAGCTCTCTAACCACAATGCGTACTCCCTCAACCTTAATTACCTTTATCTTTCGATTTTGGTCAACAAAGCCGCCTTCGGTTACAACATCGAGTCTTTCATTATTTATTATTGCTGTTCCTGACGGTCTTAAAACCGTTAATGCTATACCCTCTTTACCTAATAGGTCAGTCCGGTTAACATTGGAAACATATCCCTGTTCATTTCCAGCTTTATCAAACAAAATCATTCTATTAAATAAGACCATTTTCTTACCTAAAACTTTAACCATAATAAATATCATTGCAACAGAAATACCAATAGAAATGAAAATTGAAATCCCCATGTGTAAAGGGCTATCTCCCGCTAAAAACAGACTGGCAATTAATGCTGCTAATCCAAGTGTACCCGAAATTGCTCCAGGTAAGAAAAATTCAAGAAATATCAGCATAATCCCCACTGCAAATAAAGCAATTGTTCCAAATCCTGCAAGACCTGCTTGGAAATGTCCATAAAAGAATAGAAGTAATGCGAACAAACCAATAAAACCAGAGATCCCGAATTTAGAAGAAAATAGCTCATATACGATAGCAACACCTGCAATCGTTAAAAGAATTGTAATCATTAGCGGTTCTGTAAGAAACTCGACCATACGTCCCCTCCTCTCAACTATGCGATTTAACAGTCTCTAGTAATACGAATCAATCATAAAAAAGATTCATCCTTTTAAAAATAAAAACACCGCAGGCATTATGCCTACGGTTTTGTTGTCAGAATAATTATGAAAGGTGTTGTTGTACAAATTTATTAACAAGTGATCCGTCCGTTTTGCCTTTTACTTTCGGCATAACTGCTGCCATCACTTTTCCCATATCCGCTTTTGATGTTGCGCCGACCTCATCTATTGTTTGTTTAACAATATTTGACAACTCTTCTTCAGAAAGCTGTTCCGGTAAATACAGTTCGACTACTGCCAATTCTGTACGCAATTTATCAACAAGGTCTTGACGACCTGCTTTATCAAATTCATGGAGGGAGTCCTTGCGTTGCTTTACTTCGCGAGAAAGGATTGTTAACTCTTCATCTACGGAGAGTTCGCTTTTTCCAAGCTTTATTACTTCATTTTGCAATGAAGCTTTTACCATCCGAATGACAGAAAGTTTGTCTTTTTCCTTATTTCTCATCGCTTGTTTCATGTCACTATTTAAACGCTCGAGAAGACTCAATTAATTACACCCTCTCTTTAGAACTTACGTTTTCTTGCTGCTTCTGACTTTTTCTTACGCTTTACACTTGGCTTTTCGTAGAATTCGCGCTTTCTTGCCTCTTGCAAAGTACCAGTTTTTGATACTGTACGTTTGAAGCGACGAAGAGCATCTTCAAGCGATTCGTTTTTCTTAACGACGGTTTTAGACATTCTCTTTCCCTCCCTCCGAAACACAACACACTTTACATTCAATCCATGTACCTTTAGATTATAATATAACCTTTTGACAAGGTCAACTGTATTTCAGTTAGATTAAACCTGCTTTTCCCACTTTTATAGAACATTGTACAAATTTATGAACAGGTGTACCAAAATTTAGTTAAATGTAGCATGTCCTCCTCAAATTCGAATAGAATTTAAGAGAGGTGAAGACATGCTATACATACTATTATTTATTTTATTTATTTTATTATTTATTTTTGGCATGACAATTATTAGATTTGGTTTATTTAATTTGTCTGCCGATAAATTAAAGGGCTGGATGACTAAATTGACGAGTACTCCTTTGAAAGGAATGGTAACAGGTACTTTTGTTACTGCACTCCTCCAAAGCAGTTCAGCGGTTATGGTAATCACCATCGGTTTAATTTCCACGAAAATTATGACATTCCCACAATCTATTGGCATTATACTTGGTACAAATATTGGAACAACATTTAAAACGGAACTAATCACCTTTAACTTAGATTCTATACTGGTTCCATTAGCAATTATCGGCGCAGTCCTTACTTTTTTTAAAAATATCAAAATAAGAAGTATCGGAATGCTACTATTTGGAATTGCTTCTGTTTTCACAGCAATGAAAGGTTTTGAACTATTAGCGCATCCGTTAACATCGCTGCCATTTATTCATCAATTTATTATTTCTATTAATGACAACCTCATACTAAGCTTAGCCACAGGGGCAGCAATTACAGCTGTGATTCAATCTAGTACAGCAATGACAGGGATAACAATGGGTTTCCTTACAGCTGGGTTGCTTCATCTAGATGCGGGGATCGCTATAGTTTTCGGGGCAAATATCGGAACCTGTATAACTGCGCTTTTTGCTTCCATTGGTGGCGGTAAGGAGTCGAGGTTAGCTGCTTACGCACATGTTTACCTCAATGTTTTTGGCGTATTACTCTTTGTACCATTTATTCCTGTCTTAAGTGCAAATGCACATTTACTAGCAGACACGAAAATGGTTCAACTAGCACATATAAGTGTTTTATTTAATGTAGTTTCTTCTCTTATAGTCTTGCCTTTTGCCACAAAGTTTGGCCAATTGATTTTAAGGTTCCATGGTAATAAGCCACAATAAAGAAGACGGCACTCGGCCGTCTTCTTTTTTAATAATCAGCAGTAACCGTTAAACCTTTTAGGATAGAAACTCCTGCACTAGCACCAATCCTAGTCGCTCCTGCCTTTATCATATTCTGTGTATCCTCTGTATTCCTTACACCACCTGATGCTTTCACACCGATTGTTGGTCCCACAGTTTTTCTCATCAATTCTATATCTTCAATTGTTGCGCCACCGGTTGAAAATCCCGTGGATGTTTTAACATAATCCGCGCCAGCTTTCACCGATAGTTCACAATCACGGATCTTCTCTTCTCTTGTTAACAGGCTTGTTTCTATAATGACTTTGGTTAATGCCTTCCCCTTTGCTGCCTCAACAACAGCTCGAATGTCATTTTCCACAAGTGAATCATTTTTATCCTTTAATGCTCCAATATTAATAACCATATCAACTTCATCCGCGCCGTTTTCGATTGCATTTTTGGTCTCAAACGCCTTTGTCTCCGACGTCGTTGCCCCTAGAGGAAACCCAATAACAGTACAGACCTTAACACCGCTTCCTTTTACAAGTTCTTTCGATGTCCTGACCCATGCTGGATTAACACAAACTGAAAAAAATTTATGCTCGATTGCCTCTTGGCAAAGTGTTTCAATTTGTTGCTTTGTTGCCTCTGGTTTTAACAGAGTGTGATCAATCATTGCAGCAATGTTCGAAGTAGCCATTAAAGTACCCCTTTCAATTTCCATTCTTATAAGGTAATTGTTGTTTACGTTAATTGGTGCGGAAAGCGAAGCGCCTAGAGCAGAAATCAACAAGCAAAGCCTTTCAGAAAGAAATGTGCTGCTAATATTAGGATACCCTCAAAAACGAAAAAAAAAGGACCAAATAGGTCCTTAAATGGCAGCTTCTTCATTTACCATTAATTCTTCTCTTAATGTCAAATGATCCTCAATTACACGGACAAATTGTCCCTCATTATACGGATACCCCGCCTTAGAGATTTTCACCTTCACAATTTTACCAATCAAGTCCTCAGTCGCAGGAATAACAACCTTCAAATAGTTATCCGTATAACCAACATACATACCATCACTGAATTCCTCTTCAGGAATAATCTCTAATAATTGATTTTCAAATTTCGAAGAATATTCCTTAGCTAATTGATCAGAAAGGGATATTAAACGATGGACGCGGTCATTCTTACTATCTTCATCCACTTGATCTTCCATACGTGCAGCAGGCGTTCCTGTACGCTTAGAATACGGGAAAACATGGAGTTCAGAGAATTTATGCTTATTAATAAAATCATACGTCTCCATAAACTCTTCTTCCGTTTCACCTGGAAAACCTACAATCACATCAGAAGTTACAGCAAGTCCCGGGAGTACTTCTTTTAGACGATCTAATCTTTCTCCAAAGAATTCCATCGTATATTTACGGCGCATTCTTTTTAATACAGTATTTGAACCTGATTGAAGTGGGATATGCAGATGACGAACAATAATGTTTGATTGTTTAATTACCTCTACCACTTCATCAGTAATTTGACTAGCTTCAATAGATGAGATACGAAGACGTGCTAACCCTTTAACTCCGGCTTCTAAATCCCGGAGTAACATGGCTAAATTGTAGTCCTTCATGTCTTCCCCATAACCGCCTGTATGAATTCCAGTTAGAACAATTTCCTTATAACCTGCATCCACAAGCTGTTGCGCTTGGCGAATGACTTCTTTTGGATCGCGTGATCTCATTAAGCCACGAGCCCACGGAATAATACAGAAGGTACAAAAGTTATTACAGCCCTCTTGGATTTTCAAAGATGCACGTGTACGGTCGGTAAACGCGGGAACATCAAGTTCCTCGTATACACGATTTTTCATGATATTACCAACACCATTGATTGGTTGGCGTTCCTCTTTGTACTGTTGAATATACTCAAGCATTTTCACCCGATCCTGTGTTCCAACCACTATATCAACACCAGGAATAGCCATAATTTCAGCAGGCGAGGTTTGTGCGTAACAACCCGTTACACAAATAACAGCATCAGGGTTTTTACGAACAGCACGTCGGATGACTTGACGACTTTTCTTGTCACCAGTATTAGTTACTGTACAGGTATTAATAATATATACATCAGAAATGGATTCAAAATCCACACGTTCATAGCCTTCTTGCTTGAACAATTGCCATATTGCTTCTGTTTCATAATGGTTCACTTTACAACCAAGAGTATGAAAAGCGACTGTTGGCATAATATTCACCTCAATAATTCAAAATGGTAGGAAATTGCCCCAAGAGCATATAAGGGAGCTGTCTCCGTTCTTAAAATGCGCGGGCCTAATCCACAAAGACTGAAACCAGATTCTAGCATTACTTGGACTTCATCATCGGTTAATCCGCCTTCAGGACCAAATACTAATAGTAAGGAATCACCTGGCCTCATTTTTTGGAGAGTGCTCGCGAAAACTGAGGATTCACCGTTTCTGCTTTCCTCTTCAAAGGCAACTAATTTGTAATGAAAGTATATACTCTTTTCAAGTAATGTTTTAAAGCTCATCGGGCTAACCACTTCAGGTAAAAAACTGCGATGAGATTGTTCTGCAGCTTCTTTGGCAATTTTCTGCCATCTATCAACTTTCTTAGCTGCCTTTTTTTCATCCCATTTCACGACAGAACGCCGTGCTGTAAATGGTAGAAATTCATGAGCACCAAGTTCAGTGCCTTTTTGAATGATCCATTCAAGCTTGTCCCCTTTGGGTAAGCCACTAGCAATAATTACTTTAATAGGCAACTCTGAAATCTCATCTTTCCATTGTACAACGTCAACAATAACTTGTTCATCGGTAATTTCTGTAATTCTACAATTAGCTGAAAGATTATCAGGATCGACACAAATGATTTCATCACCTATTGACATGCGCATTACCTTACTAATGTGATGGCGGTCTTCCTCTTCAATGAAAAACCGATTATCTATTGCTCGTTGTTTAACAAAGTAGCGCTGCAAAAAATGCACCCCTTTAGTTTTTTACTTTTTTGTAAATCAAACGAGAAAAAAAGGGGTTATTTCCCCCTTTTCATTTATAGTCTTTTCGCAATTATGGCAACCCAATCTTCCATCAAGATTGTTTCAATAATTTCGAAGCCAGATGCAATTAGTGCATCCTTCACTTGATCCTTTTTCTGTTTAATAATTCCCGAGGCAATGAAAGAGCCTCCTGGTTTCACAACCTTAGCTACATCATCGGTAAATCGAAGGATAACCTCCGCAAGAATATTTGCAACAATCACATCTGCAGAATTCTCTTCTACACCATTCAGTAAATTATTTTGTGAAGTTACGACACGATTGTTTACTTTATTAAGCTTAATGTTAACCCTTGCTGTCGTAACTGCAATTTCGTCAAGATCAAATGCACGTACATCTTCAGCTCCAAGCATTGCAGCAGCAATACTTAGAACGCCTGAACCGGTACCAACATCAATGACTCTGTCACCAGGACGAACCGTTCTTTCGAGAGATTGGATACACATAACAGTGGTTGGGTGTGTCCCCGTTCCAAATGCCATACCAGGATCCAACTCAATAATTAATTCATCACTGCTTACAGGAGTATAGATTTCCCAAGTAGGAACAATGGTAAATCGCTCAGATATTTTAACAGGATGATAATACTTTTTCCACGCTGTCGCCCATTCTTCTTCATTTACTTCACTTATAGTTACATTATTTTTTCCAATATCAATGTTGTGGACTATAAGGTTATTAATGGATTCTTTAATGGCATCCACGGTTTCACCTAAGAAACTATTTACAGGTAGGTAGGCCTTAACTATTACACCTTCTTCAGGGTAATCATCTGGATTGAGTTGGTAGATTTCCCCGAATTGATCCTCTCTTTCCTTAAGTAGTTCGAAAGGATCTTCGATAACAACACCGCTAGCACCGGCCTCGTGTAAAATATGCGATACTGGTTCTATCGCTTCGTTTGTAGTGTGGATACTAATTTCTGACCACTTCATTCTACCAACTCCAATCCTTCTTACTCGCCCTTAAAGGCTCGTTTTACTTTAGAGAAAAAGCCTTCTTCATGTTCACCAATCGGTGAAGTACCACTAATTTCAGCAAATTCACGAAGAAGTTGCTTTTGTTTATCACTAAGTTTTGTTGGGGTAATAATTCTAACAATGATATGCTGATCTCCTACACCGTAACCCCGTACATTTGGAATTCCTTTGCCCTTTAAACGGAATTTGGTTCCTGTTTGAGTCCCGCTAGGAACCTTAACTTTAACTTTCCCGTGTAATGTCGGCACTTCAATTTCAGCCCCGAGTGATGCCTGAACAAATGTGATTGGCATTTCACAATAAACATCATCGCCATCACGCTCGAAGAATTCATGCTCTCGTACATGGAAAACAATGAAAAGGTCTCCAGATGGACCACCGTTAATACCGGCTTCGCCCTGACCAGTCACTCTTAGCTGCTGGCCATCATCGATTCCTGCTGGTATTTTTACATGAATCTTCTTCCGTTTGTTCACACGTCCATTACCGCCACAGGTTGAACACTTATGCTTGATATCTTTTCCTGTTCCATTACAGTAATTACATACCCGTCGATTTACAATTCGCCCAAATGGTGTATTTTGTTCTACATTTAGCTGGCCAGTACCATGACAATGATTACACGTTTCAGGTTTGGTCCCTTTCTTTGCACCAGAGCCATTACACGTGCCACATGTTTCCTCGCGTGGGATTTCAATATCTGTTTCTTTCCCGAACGCAGCTTCTTCAAAAGATATAGTCATTGTATATTGAAGGTCAGCACCCTGCCTCGGTGCATTCGGATCACGTCTCCGTGAACCTCCACCTCCACCGCCGCCAAAGAAGGTATTGAAAATATCTTCGAAGCCGCCAAAACCACCGCCAAAGTCTCCTCCACCACCAAATCCTTGGTTTGGATTAGCATGGCCGAACTGGTCATATTGTGCTTTCTTCTGATCATCGCTTAATACCTCATAAGCTTCAGCGATTTCTTTAAATTTATCTGCCGCATCTTCCGCTTTATTAATATCAGGATGATATTGTTTAGAGAGCTTTCGATACGCCTTTTTTATTTCATCCTTAGAAGCGCTCTTACTTACACCTAGCACTTCATAGTAATCCCGTTTACTCATGATTACCACTCCCGAATCTGTCACATAAAGACTATTCTAACACCCTTTACAAGGTTAATGCAATGAAAAAGCCAAAGTCTAGAGTCTGACTTTGACTTTTTCGGTAGATACAAAACTTCATGCTGGAAGACTACTTGTCGAGCATTTAGTTAAGTGTTGCTTTCAGTAGTTTTACTTTTCTTCTTTAATTTCTTCGAACTCTGCATCGACAACATTGTCGTCCGCAGCTCCAGCAGAACTTCCACCCTCTGGACCTTGTGGACCTTGACCACCTTGTGCTTTTGCAGCTTCTTCATATAGTTTAACAGTTAATGCCTGAACAATTTCCTGTAAGGCATCCTTTTTAGCACGGATAGCATCAAGTTCATTCTTCTCAATTGCTTCTTTTAATGCATCTTTCGCTTCGTTTGCTTTAGCGATTTCAGCTGCATCTACCTTATCTTCAAGGTCTTTTAATGTTTTTTCAGTTGTAAAGACTAATTGGTCTGCTTCATTACGAAGCTCCACTTCTTCTTTACGAGCTTTATCGGCTTCTGCGTTCTCTTCCGCTTCTCTCACCATTTTTTGAATCTCTTCATCAGAAAGACCTGTTGAAGATTTAATGGTAATTTGTTGTTCTTTATTTGTACCAAGATCTTTCGCACGAACATTTACAATACCATTCTTATCAATATCAAAGTTAACTTCAATTTGTGGTACGCCACGTGGTGCTGGTGGAATATCAGTTAATTGGAAACGACCAAGTGTTTTATTATCATTTGCCATTGGGCGTTCACCTTGAAGTACATGAATATCAACTGCAGTTTGGCTATCCGCTGCTGTTGAGAAAACTTGTGATTTAGAAGTAGGAATCGTTGTGTTGCGATCAATCAATTTAGTGAACACTCCACCCATTGTTTCAATACCAAGTGAAAGTGGTGTAACGTCTAATAATACAACGTCCTTAACATCACCAGTGATTACGCCACCCTGAATCGCAGCACCCATTGCTACTACTTCATCCGGGTTAACACCACGGTGTGGCTCTTGTCCTGTTGCTTTTTTTATTGCTTCTTGAACAGCAGGAATTCGTGTTGAACCACCAACAAGAATAACTTTATCTAATTGTGACGGACTTAAACCAGCATCACTTAATGCTTGACGAGTAGGACCCATTGTCCGCTCCACAAGATCACTTGATAATTCATCAAATTTTGCTCTAGACAATGTTATTTCAAGGTGAAGTGGGCCAGCTGCTCCTGCAGTAATGAACGGTAGTGAAATTTGTGTTGAAGTTACACCAGATAAATCCTTTTTCGCTTTTTCAGCTGCATCCTTTAAGCGTTGTAGAGCCATTTTATCTTTTGAAAGGTCAATCCCATTATCCTTTTTGAATTGTTCAACTAAATAATCAATAATAACTTGGTCAAAGTCATCTCCGCCCAGACGATTATCTCCAGCAGTTGATTTTACTTCAAACACACCATCGCCTAGTTCAAGGATAGATACGTCAAACGTACCACCACCAAGATCGTATACGAGAATGGTTTGATCTTGATCGGTCTTATCTAATCCAAAGGCAAGTGCTGCTGCAGTTGGTTCATTGATAATACGTTCAACTTCAAGACCAGCAATTCTACCTGCATCTTTTGTTGCTTGACGCTCAGCATCATTAAAGTAAGCAGGAACAGTGATAACTGCTTTTGTAACAGGCTCTCCAAGATAGTCTTCTGCATAAGACTTTAAGTATTGCAAGATGATTGCAGACATTTCCTGTGGTGTATAGTTTTTACCTTCTGCTTCTACTTTTGTATCTGTTCCCATATGACGTTTAACAGACATAATGGTGTTTGGGTTTGTAATCGCCTGACGCTTTGCCACTTCACCCACTTGACGTTCGCCATTTTTGAATGCAACAACAGATGGTGTTGTACGGTTTCCTTCTGGATTTGGAATTACCTTTGGTTCCCCACCTTCAAGAACAGCAACACAAGAGTTAGTTGTTCCAAGGTCAATACCGATAATTTTACTCATTTCCTTTTCCTCCTAATAAATTATGTAGTTATTATTGATTTACTTTAACCATTGCCGGACGAAGAACTCGATCTTTTATCATGTAACCTTTTTGATATTCTTCCGTCACAATATTTGAACCGTATTCTTCGTTATCATCTGTCATAACTGCTTGATGGAAGTTCGGATCAAACTCTTTACCAACTGCCTCAAGTGCTTCAATGCCTTCACTTTTCAAGGCATCAACTAAACTGCGATAAACCATTTCCATACCTTGAAGAAGTGACTTTGTTTGCTCATTATCAGCTTCTAGTTTTAAGGCTCTTTCAAAGTTATCCATTGCAGGAAGCATATTGGTAGCTAATTTTTGTGCTCTATATTTTTCACTCGCCTCGCTGTCTAAACGCGTACGACGACGGAAATTATCAAAATCTGCTTGGAGTCTTAAATAACGATTATCTGCTTCTTCTAATTTATTGATAAGCTGTTGAATCTCTGCTTTATGTTCTTCATTAGTAGATTCTTCGCCATTTTCTCCATTCGTTTCTTCTTCGGCAAAAACAGCCTCTGCTGTTTCTTCCTCGGTAAGTTCAACCTGGTCATTCGTTTCATTATTTAATTCTTCGTTGATTGTGCTATTGTTTTCTTTTGTCAACTTACTCACCTCCCTTAAAGGCATTTATATTATTAATAAATTATTGTCATGGAAAGAGGGGTGAAATAAGATTTCACCCTTTGTGAACTCAAATCCGTCTATACTTACTCAATATTTCCACCACTAATATTTTTGATACAGGTTTGTTAGGACAGAAGTTAAATCCTTGCTTAAAAATTGAAGCAAACTAATTACTCGGGAATATTCCATTCTTGTTGGTCCAAGGATAGCAATCGTCCCCAGCTTTTCT
>JAQSXG010000233.1 GCA_029256785.1 Neobacillus sp. | reverse complement strand
AACTGTCTACGCTTAAAGGCTAATGTTACCATTAGCCCTCCAAGACTCGCTACGAGTGAATGGCTAATTCTTTCTCGACGGGAATCCCACCCGCTATATGATACGACCTAGGCTCGGCCGCACACCTGCCCTTTAGTTCAATAAGAAAAAAGACCGCCACAGCGATCTTCCTCTTTAACTATTGCTACCCTATAGTTTAAGTGCAATACTTCACAAATATCTACACCAGGGAACATTAGGATAATAATGAGTATACAAATTTTATGCACATAAAAACAATACCAAGTATAAGAAAAGTACCCCCAAAATACACTCTTTTTTTCGACTTAACAGCAAAATCATTGGGCGTAATTTTCCCTTTAATCAGATTTTTCGTATCTTTAAAAAATAGAAGAAGTAGTTGTGAAATTGCTAATAAATTTAGGAATATCGCTAGTATGTTGAATAATTGATAAATTTCCAATAAAACACCCCTATGTTAGGTTGCAATAATTTTTGAATTTATTAGTAAATGAAGCCATGGTCTTTAGTTTCATTTTACTATATAAAACTATTTTTTCTGTGAATTCTTCTTGAACTCAACTGCAACTTTACTTCAAGAAGAAAAGGCGATTACTATTGTTCAGAATCGCCCCCTGTCAGTTGAATATCAACATTCAATTGTTTTTTATCCGTAATACATATCGATTAGTGTACTTCTTATTATTAACTATTATTAATATCAAAGGAATAACAGCTAGAGTAATATATATTTTCACAAACAATGATGTTTGGATAATTATAGTTTCCTCAACTATTCCCATACAAATCATTATCGTACCTAACAATAAATAAGGAAAAACCAAACCTTTTTGATAAGATTTGAATTTTTCCTCACCTAGCAATGACCTTGTATTGTTAGCAAAGAATAAGTCCTCCTTGGATCAATGCCACCGTTAGTTTAGCACTGGTACAATATTAAAAACTACGAATCTCATCCACCGTCTTCCGATCCAGCCGCTTAACAACCTCTGTCATCAACTGAACCGTATGAATATAATCATCATAATGAATCATCGATGTTGGGGTATGAGCATAACGGGATGGTACATTGACTAACAAGACCGGCATCCCATAATTGGCCGCCCGATTCACATTGTCCTCTTGGGCCTTCCTAGAGGACAATCCTCCCTCCACGGTTCACCAATTTGTCCCCATGCAGGACCTTTTCACTGCTCTCAAACAATCGTCCCCCTAACCACCCTGGCCACGCTAAAATACTTCTTTTTTTGTTAGAACCATGCTATCTTTAATGCTTGGTAGGAGATATTTCCTCCGCTACATTCCTTTGGTATAAGGTAAAGAAGTGGGAGTTGATCGATTTGTTTTTCTTAGGATTGTTGGAGCAGCTGCCGGTAAAAATTTTATTGGTGGGACTGCTGATTATACTCACGGTTTATCTGATTCGTAAATCCCTCAAGCTTTTCTTTGATAAGACAAGCTTCTTGGATAAACAACGGGAAGAGACGTTAATGCACTTCTCCAACCAGGTGACAAAGGTATTGGGTCTAATATTCTTCTTGATATATGTGCTAAGCCATTTCTTCAACCTAACAAGGTTTATCACTGGTTCTGTCGTGGTGGCAGGTGCCTTGGCATTGATTTTTCAGCATATCATTCGTGATTACATTATGGGACTGACCTACTTATTTGAGCGCCAAATTCATCACGGAGATTATGTCATCATCAATGGAAACCGCCAGGGTAAAATTGAGGAGATCAGTATGCGACACCTGAAAATCCGCCAGTATGACGGATACCTCTATTCTGTCTCCTATAGCAGCATTACGGAACTCCAGAATGGGAACCGTGGAAGGCGCCGGGTAAGCGAAAGCCTCGTCCTTGGCTATAGCCAAAATCCGGACGATGCCTTCAAGGTGATGGAACAGGTGGCACAAACCTGCAACGAGAAATACAGTGAATACCTATTGAAGGATGAAAAAGGCGTTCCCTTGGAGAGTTTCAAATTCAACCAAATCACGGAACTGAACGTGGATTTCAGAGGGCACCGGTATAGCTTATCGGGTCTTGTGAAGGAAGCAGACCATGTGGAAGCGAGCAAAAAGCTGAGATACGAACTAGCATTGGCCGCCTACAAGAACAGCTTAGTAATGGCAGAGAATTCCACCACAAGTCATTAACAAGGAGAAAAAGAAAAAAAGCAAGTTCCTTTCGCTCATCAACGAAAGGAACTTACTTAGATCAAGCTATTTTACTCCGTTTTTGCTCTTCTTTGTCTAACAAACCAAATGGCTCCTAGGACGAATAATAATAGTCCTGATCCCAACAGATTGTACATATTGGTTGCTGTATTTGGCAATCCTTGATTCTTTGAATCATCTGATGATTTTCCATCTGGTTTTGTGTCTTCCGTAGGAGTTGGAGTAGCTCCAACTGGGTCCTTCGAATCCTCATCTTCTTCCTCAGGAGTAGTACCCGGGTCAGGTTGGTTTCCATCATCATCTGGATCTGGAGTCGTTCCGCTTAATTTATCAACAAGTAATGAATAGAATTCACCTTTTGTCTTCAGGTCAACAAACTCACTTGGGTCGACGTTTGCTTTCGTTGACAATTCGTTGATTTCATCTTGTGTGATTGGATCCAATACATTGATTGAAGCAACATTCGTATATTTACCATCAGCTGTTTTAGGGATCATTAAAATCCCCTCGTTGACTAAGTAGGCCACATCTTTATGAACATCAGAAGTCATATCAACGCCGACAATCTTCCAATTATTTGGTTGAGTAGCGGTATAGACACGATTCTTCACTTCCTGTAAATAACGAACAGCAAGTCTGCGGATCGTACCTTCCGTATCACCGAAAGCATCCTCATCTTGAGAAGACCATACTTTTTCAAACGTACGTCCAGCCATTGGACCTCCATTGGAAACCAAGAAATCCATTCGATAGGCGTTCATACCAATGGTTAGAGCATCTTCAGGCTTAATTAACGTACCGTCCATTTTACGAATGTTTTTGATACGGCTGCCCTTAGGCTCTGTTAAATCAATTTCATAAGTGATTCCACCAAAGAAATCATTTGTACTATATTTTGAAGCACGGCGTGTTTGGTCAAAGCTAATCGTAACATCACCAGGTCTAGACTGATTGAAATAACCCGCAGACCATTCCATATAATCCTTCAAATCTTTACCTGTTATTTTATATACGGAAACTTCCCCGCCAGCATATTGGTAATTGTAAGAGATATCCTTCTTCTTAATGGCACCTATATCAAGTTTGGCATTATCATTATCAATTTGGTGTGCAACGACATCCGACTTTCCATAATGAAGCATAACCTCATTAAAAAAAGCAGCTAAAGGAGTTTCCTGTATTTGTACACTTGGAATACCTAGAATTTCATTTTTCGGAACCATATTCATTCCCTTTAATTCAGCAATAACCGTATTAGCATCCGCACGGGCAATCTCATGATACGGCTGAAGTAGTTCTTCAAGCCCGGCATCTGGTTTTACAATCGTTCCATCACTTGATTTAACAGGGATCGCAGTCGTACTTCTATCCTTTAAAACATATTTGCCATCTTGCTTGGTAAACGTCAAATCAATTCTAGAAATATGCGTTCCGTATTTGTCAGGTTCTGTGACAAGAACGCCGTTAATTTCTTGGCTCTTAACAAGTTTATGCATATGACCTGCAAACATGGCCGTCAGTTCAGGGTTACCATTTGCGATATCCGTTACACTCGTATTCGGTACACCATTCTCATTATCTACGCCCATATGCATAATGCCGACCATAACATCTACTTGATCTTCAATCTCGTCTATGGCCTTTTGCGTCTCACTAACTGGGTCTTTAAATTCAATACCGGCAATTTTGTCGCTGCCCTTTTTAAATACTGCTGTCATCGGAGTTGTCATCCCGATAAACCCGATTTTGATCCCAGCCTTTTCTATAATATTATGTGCAGGGAAGTATCTGTCACCATCTTCTTTATAGACATTTCCCGCAAGAAGACTACCAGAAAATTGATCAGTGATCTTCTTTAGGACATCTAGTCCAAAATCAAATTCATGGTTTCCCATCGTCCAAAGTTCGTAGCCCATTGCATTCATCGCAGTTGCAGCAGAAGACATTGGATAGTCGTTAAATAATTCTGCTGAATTCCCCTGTATCATATCACCTATATCCACCAGAATCGTATTCGGATTCTCCGCTCTTACCTGTTTCACAATCGAATAAAGCTGCGTAAGACTGCCGCTTGTATTGGCTCCATCAAGGTCATAATCCCAAGGAACAAATCGGCCGTGAATATCAGAAGTACCAAGGATAGTTATCTTTGTCTCTTCCGCTTGTCCTCCTGTTTCTGCCTCTGCCTTTAGCGGAGTTGTCCCAACTGCCGCACCGAAAATCATCGCGGTTGCCGTTACAGTGGTAATCAACTGTTTTAATTTCTGTTTAAGCGCTTTCGTAATAATCTGCCCCTTCCTACGAAGAAATTAATCTACCAAACTAGTGAAAAGTGATAGTCACAGATATAATAGCATAAATTGTAACTATGTAGAGAATATTGTAAATTCTTCAGAAATATGTAACATTCCATATTCTAGGTGCCTATTCTAGGTGCCTGACCCCCGAGGAATTAAAGCGTTACGGCGCGGGGTGGTTTTCTCGTTTCTTAGAAAATGATTCCGAAAAAAGTATGCTCTTACTTCCCGCACAATCCCTTTCAGAACTTCTCGTAGAATTTCAAAAAATGTTTCCTTCCGGCAGCTGATAAATAAGATTAAATCAGCAAAAGTTAGGATTCCAATGGGCTATTTCTATGGAGTTGCTGACGCAAAATATCAGCAGTTGTTTTATGATGAACTTTATGAAACCTATCACAGCACATCTTGTTAAAAGCGGAGGACTTTATGTGGAAACACCTATTATTATGAGCATTTTAGTCTATTTTTAAATGTTTCTTGAGATCTATGTTTTTGTCTATAGTCAGGAATTAAGGTTAAGAAGTCATTATGAATATTTTGACCTTCTTGCTGATTTGAATTGTATTGAGGTGGAGGAGTCAGGGGATCAAGTCCACTCCCCCCTCTCTTTCACCCCAAATTTAGCCCAATTCACAAAGCCTAAAAAGCCAACTATATCAAAACTTGATGAAGCTGCAAAGGAATTGTTTGCTGAACTACAACATAAGTGAATTCCGGAGATATCCCTATCTGAAATAGAAGAATCAGAAATCGTATATGAGTATGGTTGTGAAGGTATGAATGAAAGTAAATGCCTATCTGAAGATATAGTCGGGGATTGTATTCAAATGGTAGTTCTTGCAGAAGAAAGACGCATTTCAACAGTTTAGAGACACTATTGAAGCCACTGGATGGAGTACAATTGATTTATCTTAAATGTATTTCTTATTAAGATAATAAAAGGCACCCATTAAGGTGCCAGTATTTATAGCGCTCCTTAACTTAGCGCTATAAAAATTTATTAACGGTTGATACTAAGTTAGTAAAATTGGGTTTAACAATAAAATCTTTAGCACCGATTTTAATTGAATCAATAATAAAAGATTTTTGTCCAAGTGAAGAACACATGACAATATTTGCTTTTGAGTCGAATTTAAGTATTTCTTTTAGTACTTCAAGTCCATTTAAATTTGGCATTGTAATATCCATTAATACCAAATTAGGTGAATTTTGTTTATACACTTGTAAAGCAATAAATCCATTTTCGGCTTCAAAAAAAATAATGCCATTGTTTCTATCTCCTAGTATCTTCTTTAACCAATTTCTCATAAAAAGTGAATCATCAACAATTAAGACTTTTTTCATATTCAGGTACCATTTCTCTATATTTAGGCAAATAGAAAAAGGCGGTTAAACTGATTTCAGAAATTAATCTGGCAACCCGGCTACCATGACAAGAATGTTTTAGGCCCGAGGCTTTGCGTCTTCTACTTTCGTAAAATTTGCCTATTTTGGTATTTTACCATATCGAATCTTGTCGACAAATGGAAAAACAGGGAAATCACCTTGTAAGTTATTTTATCAGTGGAACTGAGCGTTAGTTATCCCGCTGTCTAATATAAGATCCAATCTTCTTCTCTTCCTAGATCTAACAATAGCCTCTAAAACACTCGGATGAATAAAATCTCTCAGTCTATGTTTCCCTTCTCATTTACCATAAGCCAGTATTCACCATCAATATACGATAGGTTAGAAACCTTTGCGTTACATAACTCTTGGATACATACTCCACTTGTCGCTAATACTGATATTAATCCGAAAAGGACGGGATGAGCTCTAAAGTGATCAAGTAATTGAATCACCTCTACGGAGCTCATTTCTTTATTTGGTCGGTCATTAGAGTGAACATTACTACTTAACATCTTTTGATGTAACGGTACTTGAATGTACTGGTTATCATAGGCAAACGCTAAAAAGGCTTTAATTAACCTTTTTACGGTATACGAATCAAACGATTGATTAAATTCATCCCACTTCTTAATAATAAAGGGTTTCTACATCGAAAATGCGTCGAAATCTGTAAGGTCTTTTAATAACCCCAGAAAACTTCACTGCGTTAAACTTTAGCTGAGCGGGGTCTGACCCCTTTAACTAGAAATTCCAATTGACGTATTTTCATATCGTGAATCTCTTAGTGCTTTTAAGATAAAGTGTGCTACATCTGATCGTGGTATGGACTTTGATTTCTCCGGTACACTTGTTGAAGATTCTCTGTACTTTCCTGTAAATGGTTTATTTGTTAACCCCATCGGTCGAACAATTGTGTAGTTTAGATCATTTGCTTGAATATAATCAACTGCAGCTCGATGATCTATGAGAGGATTCTTAAGCATTCCCATGACCAGTTTTCCGCTTAGCCCCGTTAATTCTTTATGGACTCCCGCAGATGCAGTGTAGATCATTCGTTCTACATTCTGCTCCTTCATACCAGTAACAATATTTTTTATCATTTCCTGAAGCTCGGTTGATTTTTTCATCCCCTGACTTGAGCCTAAACATGATACAACCGCATCATGACCGGCGATCGCTTCGGAGACTTCCCCTTGATTAAAGGCATCTCAGAT
>JAQSXG010000232.1 GCA_029256785.1 Neobacillus sp. | reverse complement strand
TATACTTGATCACACTGTCAGGTAATAAATATCGTACCGTTTTTCCAGAGTTTACTCTTTCTCGAATGACACTAGATGAAATATCAAATGCTGGAACATCAACATAAATGATCGGATACTCTGTTTTTGGGTTATACTTAGGTCTTTCAACCCCGACAAATTTAACGATATTAACCAAATCATCTATTTTATGCCATTTAGGTAAATACTCAATCATGTCAGCACCAATTATAAAGAAGAATTGATGGCTTGGGTATCTTTCATTTAGTAACTTCATCGTATTGACTGTATAAGAAGGACCTGGCCTCTCTAGCTCAATTTTTTCGATCCTAAAATTCGCATGACCTTCAATTGCAAGCTCGAGCATATCCACCCGCTCTTTATTGTCAACAGAATCAGACTTCCTTTTATGAGGAGGCTCTTGGTTTGGCATAAACCAAATTTCATCAAGCTTAAGTTCGGAGAGTACCTCGTTAGCTATCAAAAGATGACCATTATGAGGGGGATCGAATGTCCCTCCTAATATCCCTATCTTATTCATGACCTGCCTCCTTCATAGTTTATATTTATGGAAGCTTAATTTGCTTTTTTTCTACTGACTCTTTGTACAGAACAATGGTATTTCCAATTACTTGGACAATTTCTGCCTTTGCACCTTTAGAAATTTGCTCAGCGACATCCGTTTTATCTTCCTCACAATTTTGCAGCACACTTATTTTTAGCAACTCTCTTGCCTCTAAAGCCTCCGCAACCTGCTTAATCATGTTTTCATTAACCCCGCCCTTTCCTACTTGGAAAATCGGATCCAAGTGATGGGCTTGTGAACGTAGAAATCTTTTTTGTTTACCTGTTAACATTTTGTGTGCCTCCCAGCTGTTTTAAAACATTCTCTTTCATTCTTTGGACGTCAGGGGAAATTCCTGTCCATTTTTCAAATGCTAATGCACCTTGATAAATAAACATATCTAATCCATTTTGGGTGGATGCACCCTTTTGTTTAGCTTCTTTTAATAACTTTGTTTCAAGCGGGTTGTAAATAATATCACATACTAATGCTTGATGATTTAGATTTGCAATTACTATCGGTTGTTCCGAACTGTTTGGAGACATCCCAATCGTTGTTGTTTGAATTATCACATCATAATCTTTTAAATGATTACTTGCATCCTCTAAGGATAAAGCCCTTGACTCAACCATAACGGGGCATGCCTTTATAAGTTCTTCCGCTTTTCCAACCGTGCGATTAGCTAGATCAATGACCCGTGGCTTATTGTAGGCTAATGTAAAATAGATTGCTCTTGCTGCCCCACCTGCACCAATTATTAATACCTTGCGATCCACTATGGAAGGTATATATGCTGTTAATCCTCTTAAAAAACCCAATCCATCGGTGTTATAGCCGACTAACTTTCCGTCCTCATTTACCACCGTATTTACAGCACCTATTTGTTTTGCTAAATTATCAACATCGTCTAATAATGGAATAATCGAGCTTTTGTGTGGCACGGTCACATTAAAACCAGATATCCCAATGGTTTTTAAGCCCTGAATTGCCGTTTTTAAATCCTCGTTCTTCACTTGAAAAGGATGATAGGCGGCATCTATTTCGTAATATGAGAATAAATCATTATGCATAATTGGTGACATCGAGTGACCGATAGGGTCTCCCAAAACTGCAAAAAGTTTCTTCATCCGTTTCTCCCCGTTTCATTGCCAAGAAACCAAAGGTTAAATCAGTGACTTACGGAGTAAGGTTTGAACACCTTTGGGCACGTATGCGACTACTTTTGCTCCTGGCTCATTAACCGTAATCCATCCGAGTCCTGAAAAGACAACATCCGTTTTTGCCTCTTTAATCATAAACTCTTGTTTTACGAGTTCAGGGAAAGTGTCCATTTGATCTTTTCTCGGCGGCGCTAACATTTCTCCCACATGGTTTTCATACAGTTCTTCTGCATTATCTGTTTTCGTGCGGTGAATATTTAATTCATTCGATACATGACAGACAAACGACCTTCTACCACCCGAGACATAATCAAAGCGAGCTAACCCGCCAAAAAACAATGTTTGTCCCTCGTTAAGTTGAAACACCTTCGGTTTTATTTCCTTCTTTGGTGTGATGATTTTTAAATCCTTTTTATCAACAAAGTGTGCCATTTGATGGTGATTAATAATTCCTGGTGTATCAATTAATGCCTTTGCATCGTCAAGAGGAATTCTTATAACATCTAAGGTAGTCCCAGGAAAATGAGACGTAGTGATAACATCCCCTTCGCCAGTAACTTCCTTAATAATTCGATTTATAAAGGTAGATTTTCCTACATTTGTACATCCCACAACATAGACATCTTTTCCTTCTCGCAGTTTATCAATTGCAGCAGCTGTTTCTTTAATAAACTTCCCCTTTTCGGCACTTACTAGAAATACCTCTTCAGGTCTTAAACCAAGCTCCTTTGATTCATGCTTCATCCAATTAATTAATTTATTAGGATTAACCGATTTTGGCAATAAATCAACCTTATTACCTACAAGTAGAACTTTGTTATTCCCGACAAAACGATGCAGACCAGGCAACCAGCTACCGTTGAAATCAAAAATGTCAACAATCATTACGATTAGTGCATTCGTTTTACCTATACCATTCAGGATTTTAAGAAAGTCATCATCCGTCAAACTAACATCTTGAACCTCATTATAATGCTTTAAACGAAAGCATCGCTGACAAATAATTGTTTCCTTTTCAAGTGCTGACATTGGAGCATACCCTAATTCAGCGGGGTTTTCGGTTTGGACACTAACCCCGCACCCCATGCATAAATATTCCTGTTGTTCACTCAAACTTTATTCCTCCCACTGCATAAGACCTTTTTTCCGGAACCAATTTAATATTCTTCGTTCAGCGAAGCGATTAAATTTTGTAAAAAAACCATCTGTTTGGGCAACAGGAACCACTAGAATCGTGTGAAAACCACTTCTGTTCCCGCCTAAAACATCTGTTAGTAATTGATCGCCGATAACGACTGCTTCTGTTTTATTAATTCCCATTTGAAGAAGTGCTTTATTGAACGCTCGTATTAACGGCTTCCGAGCCTGAAAGATAAACGGTATTTCTAACGGATCTGAAAACGCCTTAACGCGTTCTTCATTATTATTAGAAACAATCGTAACGAGGATATTATTATTCCTCATATCCTCGAACCATTTAATTAATTGAGGAGTGGCATTCGGACGATCCCATTCCACAAGAGTATTATCTAAATCTGTGATAATTCCCTTAATCCCTCTTTCTTTCAAATGTTCTGGTGTTATATCCAAAACGCTTTTCACATGTTCGTCAGGTAGAAATTTCTTTAACACTAAGTTTACACCTCATTAATTTAGCTATAATTCAACTACTTCTATTTGCTTATCTGTACCATCATAACCAATTTTATCCTTTGTTTCAAAAACAAACTAATAATGTTTAGAAACATTTTTCTAATTTCGCTTATTGTTTGTCAAACTACAATAATACATGAGAAAGAACGTTAGTACCTCACAAAATAATCTTTTTTTAAAAAAAGAAGTATAAATTAAAAAATATTTTTCGACAAAATCCCTGTTATTTAAAGCCTGTGGATAAAGTTATTAACAAATTACCAATTGCTTTAGTTACTTTTTTATACTTTATAAACAAATTACTCACAAGTTATCCACTATAAATTGTGAATAATTGGAAAGGTTGTCCTCAATAAGTAAATTTGGTAGATTTAGGTTACAGCAGATGAACCTACCATTTTATGCTTAAAAGCTTTCATTTAGAACCAATTATTTTATTATGGAGGTGCCTTCCAACTTGCGTAAACTGTCAGATGAGTTATTAATTGAGTCTTATTATAAAGCAAGAGAACTAAACTTAAGTTCTGATTTTATTCACCTCATTGAAAAGGAAATCCGTCGTCGTTCCCTGTATAACAAAATGAAAATATCTTCATAAAACTTTTTATATGCCCTTTAAGGGCTTTTTCTTTTGTCTAAATAACTTGGCATTTATTTATTACACCTAGTTTTTCACCCATTTTTATTTCTTTAGGTGTGTGAATAGACGGGTCTAGTTTAAAGATTCCTTTTTCGAATAACAACACTACTGTCGAACCGAAGCTGAAATACGCCATTTCGTCGCCTTTTTTAAGGACGGTTCCTTTATGTGTTGTTTCAATTGAGTTGACGAACATTGCCCCCACTTTCACGACTGCCATTTGGCCGGCCCCTGTCTCCACTTCGGTAATAACACGATAGTTTTTTGCTAATGTTCTTACTCCATATTTTAAGCCCCATTTATTTACGGGATACGACTTAGATCCAAGTGTCCATTGCCTTACGACAGTACCTGAGACAGGACTATGGATCCGATGATAATGGCTTGGACTTAAGTAAAGAATCATAAAAGTGCCACCTAAATACTTTTTACTATCCGTTTTGTCCGCTAACATTTCATCAATTGAGTATGTCTTTCCTTTTACTATCATTTCACTTGCCTCTGTTATCGTCCCCACATCTTCAATGACTGCATCAACAGGACTTGTCACAGAATTGACACTTTGGTCAATCGCTCTCGCATCTTGCTTCAGCGTTCGAATAAATAAATCGTGCAAAGTCGGATATTTGTCAAGGGAATTTGCCATTTCCTCTTGGTTGAGCTGGTAGATTTTTGCGAACGAAGGAACGATGAAGCGACTAGTGCTGGAACGGGCAAATTTCCGCAATATTTTTGATGACCATTTTCCATTTGTTAGCTCTATCATTAATCGGTACAAATGTTGTATCATTAACTAACCTCCAAAAAAGTGTAAAAATACTCTTTACGAAATAGCACAAAAGCCTTAAACTTAAATAAACAGACTAACTAAGGGAAACTGATTCCTTTGTTAAAAAGGAGTGGTGAAGAGAAATGTTTTTATTAGATGTTTTCGATTCAACAATTAAAAAATTTAAAGCTCAAACAGCAAATGTAATGACATTAGCAAATTTATCTTTAGGCGGCTTTGCAATTATTTCAGCCATCGAAGGAAATCTAAGATTAAGCTTGTTATTAATTTTTATTGCAGCATTAGCAGATCGCTTTGACGGAATGATTGCAAGAAAATTAAATATTGAATCTGATCTGGGTAAACAATTAGACTCCATGAGTGATATTATATCATTTGGAGTAGCCCCGGCACTATTACTATATCAAGGTATTTTGAATGAATTTGGCGTACCCGGAACTTTTTTCACCATCTTCTATATTGCTTGTGGTGCTTTTAGACTTGCTCGCTTTAATATTACCGAAAGCGATGGTTACTTTACAGGGTTACCGATTACAGCTGCAGGGTGCCTTTCTACACTAAGCTTTCTGGCTATCCCCTACTTACCTGGCCAAACATTTTTGTTCATTATCATTATTCTCTCATTCTTAATGGTAAGTCCATTCAAACTAAAAAAAGTTTAAACCAAAGTCCAGTCAAACTGGGCTTTTTTTCATGGTTAATTATTATCCTTTAATAAATAAATTCCACAGGACAGACACAATCGACCCTTTTTCCACATAGGAATTAATTATAGGCTTTTGCCTAAAAAGCACGGGGGTGGATAATCATGTCCGGTATTGTTACAGCTCTAGGATATTTATTAAAGGAATTTCTATTTCTTGTCTCTTATGTAAAAAACAACGCTTTTCCGCAACCCCTATCTGCTGCAGATGAAAAAAAATACCTGAAATTGATGGCTGAGGGGGATTCACATGCCCGCAATATGTTAATTGAACATAACTTGCGGCTTGTTGCTCACATTGTCAAAAAGTTTGAAAATACAGGTGAAGATTCAGAGGACTTAATCTCGATAGGGACAATCGGTCTAATTAAGGCCATTGAGAGTTATTCAGAGGGCAAAGGTACCAAACTTGCAACCTATGCCGCACGTTGTATTGAAAATGAGATCCTAATGCATTTAAGAGCACTAAAGAAAACAAAAAAGGATGTCTCCTTACATGACCCCATAGGTCAAGACAAGGAAGGGAATGAAATCTCCCTTATTGATGTACTCAAATCCGAATCCGAGGATGTCATCGATACGATTCAATTGAATATGGAACTTGAAAAAATAAGAAAGTATATTGATGTATTAGACGAACGTGAAAAAGAAGTGATCATTGGTCGATTCGGTCTCGACTTACAAAAAGAAAAGACACAGCGAGAAATTGCAAAGGAACTAGGTATCTCAAGAAGCTATGTCTCAAGAATTGAAAAGCGAGCATTAATGAAAATGTTTCATGAGTTTTACCGTGCAGAAAAGGAAAAGAAAAAGAAAGGGTAATAAACAAAAGGTAGGCGCCCGTTTTACGAAGTCCACTAGTCGCTGGGCGCTGGAGCTGGATTCAGAAAACTATTTCAAAGTTACCATTACTAAAATAATTAATACTATTCATTAGCAGCCCCCAAAAACAGAGTCGGAATTACTCCGACTCTGTTTTTCCATCTTTTATTATATTTCTCCACTCTGTACCACCATCAATCGTTTCAAATAAATCATTATTATAAGTAGTAAAAGCTATCTGTTTAACATTATTCGGATTTACGGCTAAGAAGGTTATTGGATTCTGATAATCCAAGAAAGGAATAGTAAGTATTGTTTGTTCACCTGACTTTGGATTGATCATCTTCAAATGAATCTTTTCATTTTCAACACTTGAAAACAATAGGCTATCATCTACGAATGTTAGAGCAGTAACCATAAACTGGTCTGTAATCGACTTCATCGTATGCCCGTTATCCTCTGAATAGTAAATACCCGACATCGTGGACATTGCAACAATATCTTCATTCGTTGGATGTACGGCAATCATTCCAAGAGAATCAGCTGTAAAGTCTTTCAATTCACTTGCAGTCCAATTTTTCCCGTTATCGGTTGAATAGTTAACACCTAACTTCAATTGATCATTCTCTTTTTGATTAATGATATAAATTCCATTTCCAAAATAACTCGCTGCCATAAAATAAAAATGATTTTGTTTATTAAAGGCTAGTTTTTCTAGACTTTGTCCCTTATCTGTACTTTGGAGAATGCCTAGTGAGTCACTTGGTTCTTCTCCTTTATTTAAA
>JAQSXG010000005.1 GCA_029256785.1 Neobacillus sp. | reverse complement strand
AAACAACAAGATATTCCGTTATTCGGTTACGCTATTCAATCACGTGTCACAACAGAAGATCCATTAAATAATTTCATGCCAGATACAGGGAAACTACAAGTATATCGATCTTCTGGTGGATTTGGTGTACGATTAGATGCTGGAAACGGATTCCAAGGTGCAATTGTTACACCATATTATGATTCATTGCTTGTAAAAGTTTCGACTTGGGGGACGACATTTAAACAGGCAGCGGAGAAAATGAAACGTAATTTAAGTGAGTTTCGTATTCGCGGCGTGAAAACAAATATCCCCTTTTTAGAAAATGTTGTCACTCATCCTAAGTTTTTGTCTGGAGATTTTAATACGAATTTTATTGATACAACTGAAGAGCTTTTCAATTTTAAATTACCACGAAATCGCGGTTCTAAATTATTAAATTATATTGGTAATGTAACAGTAAATGGTTTTCCAAGTGTTGAAGCGAAATCAAAGCCGATTTTCACAAAGCCCGTTTTACCAAGTACTATTGTTCCGGATGATTTGTCTGGCACGAAACAAATTTTAGACACTCAAGGCGTGGAGGGGCTTGTAAAATGGATTCACGAACAAGAAGATGTATTATTAACAGATACAACGATGCGTGATGCGCATCAATCTTTACTTGCAACACGTATGCGTACAGCTGATATGCTAGCTGTTGCAAAACAAACTGCTGCAGGGATGAAAGATTTCTTTTCACTTGAAATGTGGGGTGGTGCTACATTTGATGTGGCATATCGTTTTTTAAAGGAAGATCCATGGAAACGTTTAGAACAGCTACGAAAAGAGATTCCAAATGTCCTGTTCCAAATGCTAATACGTGGAGCAAATGCAGTTGGATATAAAAATTATCCAGACAACGTAATTCGTGAATTCATTGGACAATCTGCCGAAGCAGGTATCGATGTATTTAGAATTTTTGACTCGCTAAACTGGATTAAATCGATGGAAATATCGATTGAGGCAGTACGCGACGCTGGGAAAGTGGCAGAAGCAGCGATTTGCTATACAGGTGATATTTTAAACGACAATCGTGCGAAATATACGGTGCAATATTATAAAGATATGGCAAAAGAGTTAGAAAGGGCTGGCGCACATATTTTAGCAATCAAAGATATGGCAGGTTTATTAAAACCAGAGGCAGCATATCGTTTAATTTCTGAGTTGAAAGATGTGACGACATTACCAATTCATTTGCATACGCATGATACAAGTGGTAATGGTATTTACACATATATACGTGCAATTGATGCAGGTGTAGATATTATCGATACAGCACTTGGTTCAATGTCCGGGTTAACGTCACAGCCGTCTGCCAATTCACTTGCCTATGCTTTATCGGGTGCAGGCCGTCAAGTGCGCATGGATGTCGATTCATTAGGGTCTTTATCTGACTATTATGAAGATGTACGTAAGTTTTATAGCGAATTTGAAAGTGGCATGGTTAGTCCTCATGCTGAAGTATATGTACACGAGATGCCAGGTGGACAATATAGTAATCTTCAACAACAAGCAAAGGGTGTAGGGCTTGGAAATCGTTGGGAAGATGTTAAGGAAATGTACGGTCGCGTCAATATGATGTTTGGTGATATTGTAAAAGTGACACCATCCTCAAAAGTTGTTGGCGATATGGCGCTATTTATGGTACAAAACGATTTAGATGAACAATCAGTTATTGAACGTGGAGCGTCTCTTGATTTCCCAGCGTCTGTTATTGAACTATTTCAAGGTTATTTAGGGCAACCGCATGGTGGATTCCCAGAGGCATTACAAAAGGTTATTTTAAAAGAACGTGAGGCGATTACTGTACGCCCAGGTGAATTATTGCCTGCAGTAGACTTTGAAGCATTACGGTTAATGCTTCAAGACAAATTCCCTAATCGCCATATTACAGAACAGGATTGTATTTCACATGCGCTATACGACAAAGTATTTGAAGAATACATTGCAGCAGAAGAACAGTTTGGTGATATTTCTGTATTAGATACACCGACATTTATTTATGGTCTAAAGATTGGCGAAGAAATCGATGTAGAGATTGAAAAAGGAAAAACACTGATTGTGAAGTTAGTATCCATTGGAGAAGCCCAACACAATGGAACGCGAGTGTTATACTTTGAGTTAAATGGTCAATCACGTGAGCTTGTCATTCAAGATAGTAATGTTAAAACAACAGGTACGGCTGCGTTAAAAGCAGATCCAACAAATCCGAATCAGATTGGTGCAACGATGCCAGGAACGGTTTTAAAAGTTGTTGTATCAAAAGACAGACCCGTTAAACGTGGTGACCACTTACTCATTACAGAAGCGATGAAAATGGAAACGACTGTTCAAGCACCTAGAGATGGGATAATCAAAGATATATATATTATAGAAGGAGATTCCATTTCAACAGGAGATCTTTTAATTTCATTTGAGTGAGATATCAAAAGTAGTAATTGTTGAGAGAAATAGCCAAGTAAAAGAATATAGATCTGATTTGATAATAACAGAAGATAAATTTATTTCTAATCAAGTAGAGGAAACAGAATCTGGTATTCAACCACTAGCTATTAATAAGAAGAAGTTTGATTGGGAGTTTACTTGTTGGGGATTACAGGTATATTAGTCACATAAATTTGTTGAAAAACTAAAAAGTAATATTGTTTTATATGGAGCAGGTACTGCAGCATTAAATGCAACAATTTCTTACTTTTTATCTTCTCCAGGTTGGGTAACTAGTTTTGTTGCAGCTGTAGCAGGAGTAGGCGTATGGCCACTTATTAAACAAGATAAGAGTTGTGGAGTATACCTAGATTGTTATATGTATGTGCCTACACGATGGTATTCATCTTGTTAAATTAAGAGGTTTTATTTAAAAAAGGTCAAGTAATATTTCGGGCTACTCTTGCAATAATTTTGTTAATTGTTTGGCTAGTAATGAAATAATAAAAGGTAACATTATACTAAATCAGAATTATTTGGTTACCATAAAACCCCATCATAGAAGCCAAAACACGAGTCAACCCCTGAATCCAGCCAAAATCGGCGAAATTCAGGGGTTTTGATGTTGGGGAATAACGCGAAAAACACTCCAATAATCTAGGATCAAGTTCTTCCGTTTTCGCCGGTTCTCTCTAAATTACTAGTCCACTTCCTTACAGGGGGGCTAACGATGTAAATGACTAGGTGCGAAAGGTTAAAACCGAAAGTGTAAGGGTTAATTCTCGAAAAACCTTATATACCAAGGGATTCAGACCTCCGAAAACAATTAAAACAATATATTAAAAACAACAAAAGGAATTGTTGAATTAATATTGAAACCGAAAATGTAAGCTTTAAAATTCGTCTCCTATGATATCTTATGGAAATCTATAAATTTCATAAAAATGTTATCCTTATATCTCCCCTGAATTGCGAAAAAGGTCAGGAGCCAATTTAGTAATTCTATAATATGTATAAAATAAAAACTCCCTGTCCATAATGATTAATAATCAAATAGACAAGGAGTATCATAGATATGAAAAAATGTAGTTGGTGCGGCAAACGAACAACAAACGATAGTAAAAAACGAGAAGGCATGTGTGCCAAATGCTACACACTGTATAAAAAAATAGGCAAGAACTTGGACAAATACGCTTAGTAATAGGTCTTGCCATCTTTCCTAATGGGAAATACCTTATACTGCTCATTTTTATTATATTTACCTTGAAACCACTCAATAAACTCAACATGATTGACCACAATTTTTATGATCTCAGCTGAAAGCATCGTCTTAGTCATATCACAACTAACCGCCAGTTTCTTTAATTTTTCATGTGTATCAAAATCCAGGGACGAATTAACACGAATTTTTTTATCAGAACGAGGTTTTTTATCATCTTTCATTTTCAAATTTGATTTAATCATTTAGCCATTCCCCTTTCTCATTTTTGAAAAATCATCAGTAAGATTTCTAACTTAGCTCACTAACACTGTTACACGTTAACTGTGTTCATCTGTGACATGTTTACGCTGTTACATCTAGAAATATTCCTGTTATATCAATGATTTGGCCTCCCTTAACCTATATGTTTACATGTCGCTAACCTATATCGCCCTCTTTCATACAATAGGAACCTCTCCCCTAACCAATTAATACATCTAATCATCGTGATTTCAGGTGCCTGTTCCTCACCACTGGTACAGACACTAGGTACAGACACTAATTACCGAATTAAATGCAAAGCCTCCATTTAATGAACAATACAAAGAAACAAAAATATATATATACAAAGGGGTGATGAACTATGTTCTATCGCACAATTGGAGAAGGTCAACCTTTAGTTCTGATTCATGGGTTAGGTCAAACAGGAGACGCTTGGAAATTACAAGAAGAGTTATCAGAGTATTTTCAGTTGTTCATTCCAACTTTGCAAGGACATGGGACATCACCGGTCACGCAAAATATAGCTTTACGTTACTTTGCACAAGATATTTTAAGCATGTTAGATGAAAACGGTATCGATTCTGCTCATTTTTGCGGGCTATCACTTGGCGGCATGATCGTTCAAGAAATTCATAGTCAAGCGAAAAAACGCGTAAAGTCTATGATACTCGCTAACACAACAAGCTATGTACCTGGCTTGTTGGCGGAACTGGTTTTACAGGATCAGGAGCGTTCTTTAAATCGCTTATCGGACGAGGACTATATAAAAAAGATAGCCCTTAATTCTTTGTACAAACCAAGTGACGAGACGATAAATCACGCGTTGCAAACGTTCCATTTGAACAGAGAGACGTATATCCAAACAGCAAGGGCAACCCAGGGCATTAATTATTTAATGATGCTAACGCTTACAACAGTACCGATTCAAATCATCTCATCCAGTCACGATTACGTTACACCGTATTTATACAACGCTTACGTTACGCAATGGTGGGCGCGTAAAGCGAAACTGACTCTGCTTAATCAAACAGGTCACTTATCTAACATTCAAAAGCCAGCACAGTTTAATAGCATCGTCAAAGCGTTTATAGAGAAGTGTTGATTAAGCCATCATGAGAAGCCAGAAAAGGAATACTAGAAAAGTGTTTTCAATGGCTTAAGGGGGAGTTCCCATATCCGCCATCTAATCTAGCTCCAAAGGCAAAAAGGCATATTCTCCGTCCTTAATAATCTCACATTTCCGAACTGGAATAGGATGTTTAAAAATAGGCCCATCTATGACTGTCGTATGGAACTCTCCACCTTCTCCGCAGGGATCAATACCGCGAGCTTCAAGCTCCTTCACATATTCATGAGTTAACATTCGCCCTAAATCGTCCTCTCGCATTCCAAGGGATAAATTAACCGTTACAATGGTCGTTACAAACCCTAGATTTAGGAACTCTTCGACAGCTTCACGATGGTTCATTTCCCATAAAGGCATCCCAAGCTTTAATCCAGCATTCTTCGTAACCTTTTCATGCCAACAGCCATGAGCAGGCATATCTAAGTCTCCAGTTACTAACACTTCTGCTCCTTGGTTTTTAGCCTTTTCTAAAAGGCGCATAAATACTTTTTCATAATCTGTCCAACTTGCGGCTGCAGTATATACAGGCAAGCCTATCGATTGAGCTTGGGCACTTATGAATTCAGGAGGCATTCCATGGGATCTAGAACGTCTCCCTTCTTCCTCCAGCATAACAATTAGTCCGACTGCTTCTCCAACCTTCATTGCTTTATGTAGAGCTAAGACACTATCCTTTCCTCCGCTAAAAGAAGCTATAAATTTATGCCCGCAAGCACCATTTTTCCAAATCTATTAATTCTGCCATTCCTATCTTTCCCCTTTATTCTAATGACTTTTTTACGATTCCTATTATTAGCTAATTTCATATTTTATAGCTCTATTTGTTTGATTTTATCACGATTGGACCTTACAAAGGCGAAAGTTATTTAAAGAAGAATATACAGGCCAAACACTGCGAGAACATTTAGGACTACCAATGCCTAGCAACCTATTCAGCAAAAGAGGAGTAGAATGCTAATACCAACGTCGGTGCAACCCAGGATTTAAAGAGTAGGAGTATATATAGAAGGAACTTACAAAGAAGAAAACTTATGCTTATCTTGTTTTTTCGCAGCACTAGAAGCTGCCTCTTCGTTTTCAGCCGTACTTAGCATGGATTAATGGGACATGCTAAGTACTATTTCAATTGAACTAATAAAAAGGGCAATCTAATAAGCTAGGCAAACCAAAATAATAAATTGGTTAAAGAATAAAAATAGAAGTCTACGTTTACCTCGATAGAAACATCGATATAAACGTAGACATCGATACCTACATAAACATCCACACAGTTTAATAAAAATTTTTCTATAAACGGAGGGGCTAGTGAATGAAATTTACTATTTTATATTCCGTTCACTCATCTTATCCCATTCATCTTTCCAAAGTAAAAAACTCTATTGAAACAGGATAACTTAATCAATTATAGAGACGAAAAATAACAGAAGGTAAACATAGATATAAACGTCGACATCAATATCGACATCGACATAATTAATGATACGACACTTCATGTACAACTGGACACCACAGTATTCACTGAAGAAAGCAGGATTTTATTTAAAATTTAACTTGCGAACATTTGTTCGTTATCTTATAATCTAGATGTGGGTAATAATAGTTGAATGACTATTATTACCCAATTGAAATGGCCGACAAACTAGTTAAAAATAGTTAGAACCGAGGAGCTGATTATGATGACATTACGCTTAATTCCCTACTTAGTGATGAATGGAAATGCAAAGGAAGCTATCGAATTTTACGAAAAAGCATTAGATGCTCAAGTGCTCTTTATTCAATCTTTCGGGGAAATGCCGGAAAATCCAGAATACCCTTTACCAGCTGAGGCAAAGGACCGTATATCACACGCGACGTTAAAGGTTGGTGAAACAGAGCTTATGTTTTCTGATACGTTTCCTGGTCAACCACATCAGAGTGGAAGCCAAGTGACGATCTGTATTTCAACGAATGATGCAGAAAAAGCAACAAAAATGTACGAGGCATTACAGCAAGGCGGTCAAGTAAACATGCCTTTACAAGAAACTTTTTTTAGCCCAGCTTATGGTAATATAACAGACAAGTTCGGTATAAACTTTCAAATTTTCACGGAAGGTCAACAATAAATTGCTATAAAAAAAGCCTTTCATCTAATTATGATTAGATGAAAGGCTTTCAGTTTGATAAATCCAACTACACTTAATATATTCCTATATTCACTTTTCAAATCTTTACTTTTAATTTTTAACTCAGCATATAACATACTTTATACACGTTTATAATCCCCTCACTTATGCTATACTCATCATATAATGTGGATTTTTTTAGCATTATTTTCTCAAAAATGAGGGTTATTAAACTCGTCATATAAGTAAAGGACGTGAAAATGATGTTTTCAGCGTACATTTCGTATCTTCAAGAAAAGGGAATGGCAGAAAATACGATTATTTCTTATACGAATGATTTGAACTGTTTTTTCACCGATTTACATATCCAACCGGAAGATTATGTAACAGCTGCTGACATTCGTAAATGGATCAGTGACATGGTTAATCCAACCGATGTCAAACCTTTGGCCATTACCACAATTAACAGGCGCCTCAATTCACTGCGTGGTTTCTACTCCTGGGCAATCCGACACGAAAAACTGAAGCATAATCCGATGCAGGATATTCAGGATTTGAAAAATGCCGATGAAGAAAATGAAAAAATTATGTGGCTTACAGAAGATGAATTTGAGAGATTGCTAGAAAAGTTAAGAAAGAAAACCGTCAAAAGTCGAGGAGTCAATCCCGAGGAAAAATATCGCCGTGATCGAGCAATCATTTACCTGCTTACGTATGCCGGATTACGAGTCGAAGAACTATCTAATTTAAAACTAACCGACCTGGACCTAGAGTTGAAACGTCTTAGAATAGTAGGGAAAGGCAGGAAAATCCGAACTCTTCCTATTTCTAATACATTACTAGCTGAAATTCAGGACTGGCTCATCTTTCGTGCCGAAATGGCCAAGCAAAAAGCTCATGTCATGGAATCACCATATGTCTTTTACAGCCAGCGCTCTCCAAAGTTCACGATTCGTGGAATTCAAACAATGATTGAAAGCTACAGCTTACCAAGGAAAAAGTTAACTCCACATATGTTTAGACACACTTTTTGTAAATGGATGTTAAAAGCAACCAACAATGACATTGAAAAAGTAAGAAGACTGGCCGGCCACAGTAATATTGCGACGACAAGTAAATATTTAAAAGATTCGTATGATGATTTAGCGGATGCGGTTGATTCTCTACCGCGATTTTAATTGAGCCTTTACATCTAAAACCAATCAACTTCTATATTCTACAAGAGCCAGGGTTACAAGCCAACATTTTAAAAATGTTGGCTTGTAACCTACATAGTAAAAGAAATCAGCGAAACAGTGTATAAGTGTTTATTTTTATGCAAAATCGTTCCATATTGTGGATAATGGAGGTATCTTTATTAAAGAAGAACTGAATAGATGGAAAAAGAATGTACGATACTATTTAGGTTGAACTACCCACCACTTAGCTAAAGCTTGAAGTGGGGGATTCCTGCGAACACCAGTGTATCCACTAGTTATTTAGCAGGCTAACCCTGTCGCACCGACAGTTAGCAGTACAGATGGCTTATTAGCCTCCTGCGCGGTGTTGCTATTTTGTACGTTGAACTCGCCACACGCCCTACTCTGCTTGGTTTTCGCTACTTCGGTGCGTGTGGAGGCGATTAGAACGTTGAAGATTTTACGTGACAGACGTTTTTCCTGTCACAACCTCCTATCTTCAGTTTTCAAAGAACAACTTACAGGAATATTTTACCATACAAACAAGTGTTTTGGCTACCGCCAACCGACATTCATCTCCCACCTACTCATTGGGCTATTGCCCTTCATATTCCTTGAGGATGGGAGTCTTCTGTCGGGAAAAGATAAAGTATTACCATTAAAAGAGGTGTTCAGTTGAAATTTCTTATAATTGGATCCATTATCATTGGTGCTAGTATTTTTTCCTTGTTACCCATTTTATCTGCCTATTTTTTTCAACCAACTTTAAAAGATAGCATCAAATTTAATCTATATTTTCTTCCTCTTTCTTTTATAGGAAACATTGTATTAGCCTGGGGTTTCATTCAAGGCAGCAAAATATTTAGAAATACGGTCATGCTTGGCGGTATTCAAACTGGGGTCAATGCCATTCTTGTTACGATTTTATCTATTTTAGTTTTACAACAGAAAATTTCAGTCTATTCCATTATTGGTATTTTCCTGATTGCTATAGGTGCCGTCCTTTTAAATAAATAATATGTTTCATTTTAAACATACGCATATCAGGAATCCGTACAAGGTTCGGTTAAGAAAGATAAAGGCTTTATTCTTTTTCAACAAAAGGAAAAGCATAGCTGAGATATCTCAACTATACTTTTCCTTTTGTGATTCACTTTTTGGAATTGCGGCCTTTTTAGGCATCATACATACAAAAATGAATGCCACAAAAGATAAAACTAACATAAACACATAGGCATCGCTTGAGCCAAAGATAGAAGCTAATTTAGCTAGTTGCATAGCTGAAATATTGCCATTCTCCATAGATAACTCAGAAGCATGTGAAGTGGATTGAATGGTATAAACCGTGATGACAACTGCCGTTCCAATAGCACCTGCTAATTGGCGAATAGTATTATTTACTGCTGAACCATGTGAACCCAATTCTCTTGGTAAAGCATTCAATCCGGCTGCATTTAAAGGCATCGAAATGAAGCTTAATCCAATTCGTAAAAGAATGGTACGAACCATTAAATACATATAAGTCGTGGATTCGGTCAAATCAATTACAGCCCACATCGAAATAAAGATAAATACTAAACCTGTAATAAAGATTGGTTTCGCCCCGTATTTATCATACATTTTACCTGTGATAGGTGATAAGAAAGCATTAATCACAGCCCCTGGTAATAAAAGCAGACCTGCTTCAAATGCGGTAACACCTCTTCCATTTTGCAAGTAAATGGGTAAAAGAATTAGATCCGCATACATAATGATTGTAATGAGTACGTTAATAACGGATGTAAGAGTAAAAACTTTATACTTAAATACAGATAAATTTAATAATGGATCGTTAGACTTTATTTGACGTAAACAGAATAGAGTTGTCACGATTATTCCAATGACAATGGTTGTAATAACAACCGGATGATCCCATCCCTTGCTTCCTGCACTACTAAATCCAAATAAAATAGAACCAAATCCAATCGTTGATATAATGACGCTAACGATATCTAATTTTGCTTTTATTGTGTCTGCAACATTCATTAAATATTTAAACGTAAGAATAATAACGATTAATACAAATGGAACTAATCCAATAAACAGCCATCTCCATGATACATATTCAATGATAAAGCCGGATAAAGTTGGAGCGATGGCCGGTGCAAAAATGATGGCAAAGCCGATCGTACCCATAATACTTCCACGCTTTTCACTAGGATATAAATATAAAATAACGGTCATCATCAGTGGCATAATAATTCCTGCCCCAATGGCTTGAATCATTCTTCCTGTTAACAGAACGCCAAAATTCATGGCACAGGCACAAAGTACAGAACCGATGAACAAAAAGAACATCGAGCTAATAAACAGCTGCCTTGTTGTAAAACGCTTCATTAAAAACGCCGTGATTGGCACTAAAACACCGTTTACGAGCATAAAGCCTGTTGATAACCATTGTACAGTTGCGGGCGTAACATCAAATACCTCCATTAAATTACTCAATGCAACATTTAATAACGTCTGATTTAATGTTGATAAAAAGCAGCCAGCAATCAGGACAATTAATAAGATTTTTTTATTGCTATCTGTTAATTCGTTCGTCATTCATAACCACCTCTATTCTAGACTTGCATTATCAACACTGTGTCGATAAAATCAATAGTAACAAAATGTATATTATTTGACCATGAACAGTTTTTTTGAAAATGTTCACTAATCGACATAGAAAATATATCGTGTTGTGAAAGTCAAAGAAAAATCTATAAAGGAGGGTTGAAATGTCTACACCTAAAAAAGAAGATCCTCGTACACTTCGTTCAAGAGAAATGTTCAAAAATGCCGTCTTTTCGCTCCTTTCAGAGGACCCCACTATGTCTAATTTAACGGTTCAGAAAGTCGCAGCTAAAGCAGGATTAAATCGAACAACATTTTACTTACATTATCAAGATATTGAAGATTTACTAGCGCAAATCACTAATGAGATTTTACAGGGGCTTTCTGATAAAATGGTTGATTTAATACACGCAAAAGATTTACCAGAAAAACAAAAGCTAACACAAGT
This sequence comes from Neobacillus sp., assembly GCA_029256785.1. Classification (GTDB taxonomy): domain Bacteria; phylum Bacillota; class Bacilli; order Bacillales; family Cytobacillaceae; genus Neobacillus. Next base: position 21,608 of record JAQSXG010000005.1, on the reverse strand, counting down.
ACTCGATTATTTATATATCCATCGAAATTATTTACTTACTTTATTTAAAATGAATCAATTTGAGGAGCAATTGTTTTTATTATTAAAGCAATTAGTTGAAACAAGAAGGCAGAATACTAAGAAGGATTTACCTGCGGATTATGTTGCGGTCGAAATTAAAACAGCCTCAGTGGTAGGCATCATCATGTGGTGGATAAAAAAGGGGCTTCATTTTAGTTCAGATTATATAGCAAATCAAATTCATTTAATGTACAGAGGGCAATGATTCAATTGATGAGACCCGAACCCGCACTCACAATAGCAGGTTTAACATTCCTTAAAGAGGATTTAATCTCATTAAAGGGATTAAAAAACCTTTAGAATAGTGGTGCCTGTAATCGTTGCTGTACCATAAGATTACTTAAATACCGGTATCAATATCGATGGAAATATCGATATGAACATCCATGTAGACATCGATATCGATATGAACATCAATGTAGTTTTATAAAAGTGATTTTATAACCGGAGGGGAAGGCAATTAGATTTACTATTAAAGAAGTCGAATCCCTTATAATGAACCGTCCCCCAATTGTTAGACACAACTATCAATTGGGGGGCAGTTCACTTGGAATCCGACTTTTCAGGTTAAAATCTTTACTTATCGTGTTTTTTTCAATTTGCTGGCCATACCTCCATTTGAATGTATCACCAGCTGTTTTTGCTTGTTTTTGAACTAAATCAGCGCCGGTTTGAATAATAGACGTTCCAAATTTCATCTTCAACTGTCCCACAACCTGAAGAAGTGGCTCCTTCTTTTCAACTTCTTTCGCGTCGGCTTCAAAATCAAACAAATCAAGCTGCTTGACTGCTTCCCTTTCTTCTACAACGTTTTGAGCTGAAATCCCCAATAATCTAACGCTATCACCACTCCAATGTTTATGGAACAATTGCATAGCGCATTGAAATAATTCTCGAGCTTCCACTACAGGATTAATCAATGTCCTACTCCTTGTAATAGTTTTAAAGTCAGAGTAACGAATGGTGATTTGAACCGTGTACGTGACTACTTTTTTAGCCTTCATTCTTAGGCTCACTGATTGAGCCAAACTTTTAAAGGTTTCCAAAAGAACACGTTCTTCAGCTGTATTAACTTGGAGGGTCGTTGAATTTCCAACCGTAGTAATCGAGAGGGCCTTTTCCTTATCGACTGGACGATTGTCAATCCCATTTGCCCAATTTTTAAGCATAACTCCGTTTTTTCCGAGGAGCCTCCGAACTATCCCCTCTTCTATTTCCGCTAAATCTTCAATGGTTTTTACGCCAATACTACTAAGTTTTTCAGCCGTTTTTTCCCCACAGCCATGAAGTTCACTAACGGGCTTTGGCCAAAGCATATGTGGTACATCCCGACGCCTGATAATCGTCAAACCATTGGGCTTCTTCCAATCGCTAGCGTGTTTTGCCAAAACCTTATTTGGACCGATTCCCCAGCTAGTCGGTATTCCAAACATTTCAAGGATATCCAGTTGGCCCTTTTTCGCAATTTCTATAGGATTCATTCCTCGTTTGGCTAGTTCAGTTAAATCTAGATAAGATTCATCAATACTGGCTATCTCAATTTCTTCTGTTATGGTAGAAAGAAAATCAAAGATTTTAGCAGAAGTTTCTCTGTATAAATCAAAGTTAGGAGCTTTTACGACCAAATCCGTACAAAGCTTCTTTGCCTGTGACAATAACTGAGTCGTGTATATCCCATACTCTCTTGCTTTATAGCTAGCTGCTATAATGATTCCATTTCTCTTTAGATTTCCTGCAACGACAACAGGTTTACCTTCAAGACTAGAATCATTCGCGATCTCAACCGCCGCAAAATAAGAGTTACAATCGACGTGTGCTACTACCCGGCCATTTCGGGGATGAAATTGTTGAGTCAAGATATCACCTCCACAGAACTGAACCTCAAATAGATCTCCACCAAAAAGGATGAATGAAGCACGACTTTGTATATCTTTATCATACCCCTCCCTGCCAAAAACGGAAACAATTCAAAGGATGAGAGGCCACTAGGGGAGTAAACATAGCATTTGAACAATTGTGATAAGTGTATTCTCCATGCTTGGAAGCCTTGAAAATCAATAAGGTACCTTATTGAAAACAATAGACTGAACAGTAAAAAATGATCAGCCCATCAATCATTATCTTACTATAGAAAAGGTCCCTTTAACTTAGATAGTATGTACTGAGGAGAGAGAACTGTTTTGGAAAGGAAATTTTCATCTAAAATCGGCAAGGATACCCCTACTTCAATCGTGTGAAGGGCGTTAGCCCAACGGATAAGTGGGGGAGGAATTGCCGTCAGATACGGTATGGTACGGTGAAAATCGTAAGGTTTTGTGCCATATCAAGTATCTGAAACTTCCGCCTTGCCTCCTCCTTCCTCTGTTTAAGTTATTTACTTCCACTAAAAAATTGGTATAATTCGGTTGGTGGGAGGTGGTGTGAAAATAATGTCTACCATTACTGCAAAAATACAAATCTATGTTTCCGATAATCAAGCTCAAAGTTTAAGGATAACGACTAGTGCTTATCGCAAAGCTTGTAATTGGTTATCGAAACACATATTTGAAACAAAAAACCTAAACCAAACAAGTCTTAATAACTTGTATTATTCTGATTTGCGAAATCAATTTGGACTAAAAAGTCAAATGGCTCAATCTGTGATGAAAACCGTAATCGCTCGTTACAAGTCAGCTAAATCGAATGGACATGAATGGTCTTTGATTGAATTTAAACTTCCTGAATATGACCTTGTATGGAATCGTGATTACTCACTAACTAAAAATCAATTTAGCGTAAATACACTGGATGGTCGTCTAAAGCTAAATTATGAGCGTAAGGCTATGAAGAAATACTTCAATGGTACTTGGAAATTTGGCACTGCTAAATTAGTGCATAAATACAAGAAGTGGTTCTTGCATATCCCGATGACAAAAGAGTACCAAGTATTAGGCCTAGCAGATGTAAATAGTATTGTCGGTATTGACTTAGGAATTAACTTTCTTGCTACTACTTATGATAGTCAAGGTAAAACCACTTTCTATAATGGCAACATTGTCAAGCATAAGCGTGGTAAGTTTAAAGCTACTCGCAAACAACTCCAAATGCGACAAACACCATCTGCTCGTAAGAAACTAAAACAAATTGGTTCAAGAGAAAACGGTTATGTAACTGATGTAAACCATCAAATTACAAAGGCACTCGTTGATAAATACCCTAGAGGTACTATGTTTGTTTTGGAAGATTTGACAGGTGTTCGCACTGCCACTGAAAAAGTACGAGTAAAAAACCGCTATGTTTCTGTGTCTTGGGCTTTCTACCAATTCCGTCAAATGCTTGAGTATAAAGCTGAATTGAACGGACAGAAGGTGATTGTGGTAGACCCAAAATATACTTCTCAAACTTGCCCCAAATGTGGACATATTGAAAAAGCAAATCGTAATAAAAAGCTACACACTTTTAAGTGCAAAAATTGCCAATACCAATCAAATGATGACCGTATTGGTGCTATGAATCTACACCGTAAAGGAACTGAACATATTGGTGTAGTTACCACAGAAGTATAACTCTTGCGGTAGGGGCGAAGTCAACCGTCCTTATGTTCCACCACACTAAGGTAGGAGAGCATTGCTCGTTCGTACTACTGGGTAGGAACAAGCGTAGTTGCTCTCTATGAGGGTAGAAGCACTGTCAAACTCTGACAGACGCAAGCCCCCACTTCAAACAGACCGTAAGGTCATTAAGTGGGGGGTTGTTGACAAAAAGAGAAAGAGCCAGAATTTTTGAATTCTGGCTCTTTCCTTATATTTTTTTAAGATCCTTAAGCTGAAGAATATCATGTAGAAATTCATCATCGGTTAGTTCCTCTTCTGCATCATTTAATAAGTATAGAGAAGCAGATTAGTGAAATATAAACATAGATATAAACGACGATATCGACATCGATGTATACATAAACATCAATAACAAAAACCTCTTATCCCTTACTCTACGCATAGATCTGCATAAAAGGAAAGAAGATGAAGCACAGAGCGACTTCATCTTTTGTTCCATAATCCGTTATCGCGGCTGGATAAAGCGCTTACATTTTTAGACCAACGTAAATGTTCGTTCCGTCCATTTTGTATCCTTATAGGCTTTGGCAATCCCGTATTGTTGGATGTTTGCCTTTGGTACTTCCTTTATCCGAACAGATACAACAGTCGGAGAGACTAAAGGAAAGGGGCGCAAGGATACACGTTTTGAATCCAGCCATTCTGCCATAATTTTGCGTCCATTCGCGAACGGAAAGAGTTCTGGAAATCCATTTTTAAACCAAGGGAATTCTTCAGCTTTCGGAGTACCAGGTTCTTGCAGGCACAAATATAAAGAGAGGTTATCGCAAAATTGAATCAGCAAAAAATGAAGCTGTAAAAGTTCTTTCGAACCGGATTCAACAAGGTTCAATTGCTCTATCAAACGGTTCTGCCTAGCTTTCTCCTGTTTAGCAAATTCAATGGCAGCCTGCTCCTTAGACTCAATAAAAAAGGAATAAAAGTGCATACTGCACAGCAATCCAGCATACGGGGACTGCCTTTCCAATTGATCAATTCCTTTTGTATAGAACGTCAATCGAAGATTTATCGGAAAATCAATGAAGGAATAAGGAGACTTGGCTCTGTCATTCCAAAAAGGCATTTCATCTAAATCAATCCATGCACAGTCATGTTGAGCGATAGCCAAAGTCACATCATCCCATCGATTGTCTTCCTTTAGATCATCCATCCCCCAATTTTTAGAAATATCTCCTGAAAGCAAGCTATGATGATATTGTGGAATCATAACCCAATCATGTTTCCTCTCATAAATCACCAAATAATCACCCCATTGTTCCTTCTATTAATGGTTTATTTTATGTGCCGAAGATTGATGGTATATAGTTAGAATACAACGAAATACAGTGAAATATAACCAGGTACAATTTGTTACATTCCAAACAAGTAAAACCCTTAGTCCTTATAAAGAAGTAAACTAAGGGTTTAAACTGTGATTATTGCATAAATAGATTTTGTACCATTACTAATGGACTTTTTCTAGCTTGTATACATTGTATCTCGTCAATTATAGGAAGAATAGAAGTATTAGTGACATCAAAAGCGACAGGCCACATCGTATTCCTTATATCATTATTATGAATCGCAGGAGACCAATCCAAAGGTCTATTCGGTGCGTTAACATAAGGGGCTGTAGGTGAAGGGTCATTCATTGTAAATTGTCCGGCTTCTAATCTAGTGAATAAAACATGTCCAAATTCATGTGCAAGCGTATTAAACTGCTTTGTTGGATCATTCGTTGCCGTTTTTATTGACCGATCAGCCATTATAACTCGTCCATGTACATGACCATTTGCAAATTCAATGCTATTCCCCTGAATGCCCCCAGTACCAACACTCCCATTAGCAAAAGCATTTCCTTTGAAATAAACAACAAATATTGTATGGTTTGGATTTGTAATATCCTTTTTATAAAACTCTATTATTTGATTAATAATACCTGTATTCGCTTGTAACTCTAAAGGATTTATAGACTCAGCAAATCGTGGGGTCCCATCAGGATTTGCTAGTAGTCCAGGAGCAATAACTTTTGTTATGTCAAACCTAATACAACTTCTCCCGTTAATTGTCCATATTTTATTAGCAATCTCAACATCTCTTTGGAATCTACTAGTAGCTTGTTCAATAGTTTCACCATTATAAAAAATACCCACTACATTAACTGTATAAGAAACATTATATTGATTGAATAAGAATTGTGATGAAGTTTGAATAGATTCTTGATTACCTGGCTGTTTATGCTTGTCCTTTTTAGGCTTATCAAGTTTATACTCTTCCTTTTTAGGCTTATTGAGTTTATGCTCGCCCTTTTTGTGCTGTCCGAGTCTATGCTCATTGTTTTTAGGCTTATCAGGTTTATCTTTCATAATCTATCCCCTTCTTTTATAAGAAACTAGAATAGATTATGAGAATAAATGCTTGTCCGCTTGTTTGTTTGTCCAACAATAGGAACTGTTTAAACAATATTCTTGAACACAGCCATATTAGGGGTAGGGTCAGGAAAATGCCCATATAAAAACTAACAATATCAAATTTTGTTTGCTTATTTTCAAATATATAAAAACAATGTTTGCATATACTTTTGAAAACGGTTGAACTTTATATTAGTATGTTTATTATTAAGTAAACGTTTTTTATATTTGTTTGTTTTATTTCAAACTTTGATTGGATGTGTTTAAAAAGTGGATATCTCAGATAATTTTTGGAATGCCTCATTAGAAGAACTTAAACGGGGATATATTCAAGAGTCAGATTCATATATTTGCCTTTTATGCGGTGAGAAAATCGAAAAGGGGATTATTTACCGTCATGACGAAACTTTTTATGAAGCTGAGAGATATATGCGTATTCATATCGAAAGTGCCCATCAATCCGTATTTGATTATTTAATCGGTCTTGATAAGAAATTAACAGGGCTTACCGATCATCAGAATCACCTGCTTCGTCTTTTTTACCAAGGTAAAAGCGATAAAAAGGTTCAAGCTGAGATGGGGATTGGCAGTACCTCTACGATTAGGCATCATCGTTTTGCATTAAAAGAAAAAGAACGTCAAGCAAAGACCTTTTTAGCCATTATGGAGCTTTTAAAAGAAAAAGATCAACATGCGCCAGCATTTGTCCCACCACATAAAACAGCAAAAATGGTCGATGATCGATACGCTGTCACAGAAGAAGAACAAAAAGAAATCACTAAAAAGTTTTTACCTGAAGGAATACATGGACGATTAAAGAAATTCCCGCCAAAAGAAAAACAAAGACTAATTATCCTTCGAGAAATCACAGGACTCTTTGAAAAAGATAGAATCTATCCGGAAAAAGAAATTAATCAGATTTTAGAAGCCATATACGATGATTATGTCTTGATTAGAAGATATTTAATCGAATACGGCTTTTTAGAAAGAAAGTCAGACGGAAGTCAATATTGGCTAAAAAAATAAGAAAGGGAGGATCGAAAAAGAGAATTGAAACAACAATATAAGGAAACCCCCATTGAAGCTGGTATTTATCAAATCAAAAATAACCAAAACGGTAAAATTTTCGTCGGAAGTACAAGAAATTTTAAAACATTAAACGGACTAAAATTTAGTTTAGAAGCCGGCACAGTTATGAACAAAGAGCTACAAAAAGACTGGCATCATTATGGTGCAAAAGCATTCAGTATTGATATTTTAGAAACACTCAAAAAGAAAGATGACCCCTATTTTAATGAAACCTTGTTAGAACTTGAAAATAAATGGCTGGAACAACTCAAGCCTTATGAAGAACAGGGATACAATAAGCTAAAAAAGGGGTAATCCCTTTACTATTCTTTTAAACCAACAAGTCCAAAAGTAGAAACTCATTTGCAATAATAGATGGCAAATGAGTTTTCTATTATTCCATTAAAAATGACCATTCCTTACTCTGAAAATACACCCTTTAATTGAAGAATAAAATTAAGGCCGTTCCCTATATAATTCGTTCGCAAATTCAAATGTAATTTAAACCCTTAGCGAGCCACGGAATCCCCTGGCAGCATAGTAAGATTCTGCTCCATTATGGTACACAAAGACATGACCATAACGACAATCACAAAAAAGGGCACCGCCAAGTTCTCTAATATCAGAAGGTGTTTGCACCCAACTCGACGTTTTCATATCGAAATTTCCAAGTTTCTGCAACGCTCGATATTGTTCTTCCTCTAAAAGTTCAATACCCATGGCAGTTGCCATATCAATAGCGTTATTTTCTGGTTTATGTTTTTTCCTTGACTCCAGCGCTTCACGATCGTAACAAATACTTCTGCGACCTTTAGGACTTTCTGCTGAACAATCATAAAAAATATATTCGTCCTTCTCTGTATCATAACCAACAACATCCGGTTCTCCGCCAGTTCTCTCCATTTCATTGAGCGACCATAGCTTTTCAGTATTATCTTCCAGTTTTGCTTGAACTTTAGCCCATTCAAGGTCCTTATGGCGGTTCATATTTTTCTCAAAACGGGCTTTCAATGCTCTTAGTAATTCTTCACGTTGTTCTAATGATAAATCTAGTGTCATAGTAATTTCCCCCTTAGTATTGTACTCATAATGAATAGTACTGCAAAACTAAATATTCCGTAGGCATTAAAAAAAACAATATAGACTAATCCCCTCAAAATAACCATCTTATCCCTGCCACGCTATCGCTTACCTTACCGCTACTCGCTCCGAGACTTTACCCGCCAACAAAAAACAAAAATGAAATACTATATATAACTTTTTATCTCTTTATAATACCCTCCCTAGCCAAACAACCACAGGAGAATATAGATATGTAATGGCAGACTGGCCTATTTATTTTAACTAGTATTTCGTACTGAATGAGTGTGAATCAATTGCGAGATTGGAATATCCTCTGTAATCGTCACTCTATTAATCTCTAAGTCTTTTAACACTGGATTAGCTGCCTCTAAAATTTCTTGTAACGCTTGTTGCTTGTTTCTTTTTCGTGAGTTTACTAGATGTTGAATAAACAGCTGACGGCTCGTAATCATCGTATATGCTTTTCTGCCGCGTCCAACGGTTTTAGTCATTAGGTTACGCGAACGCTTTAAGACTTCTTTTAATGAAGACAGCGCGATTCCTAGCATGTCTGAAAGCATGCTTAAGGACCCCTGCAAATATGGATTTTCAGAACTTTGGTGCGTCGCAATATAGGAAATAATATCTTCTTCCCATTCATTGTAATGAGAACGTCTGCGTTCTTCACGCTCCTTTTTAAACTTGTACCAGCCTTGTTTTCCTTGAAATTTTACGTTTCCTTCCGTCCATAATTCCAGCAATCCGTCTACATATTCACGTTTGACCCCTTGATATTTACCGGAATATGCACTTTTTAGCGTTTTTTCAAACTCACGCAGAGAAAGTGGTGCATGTAGATTGCTATTAAACTGATCCAACTCATCATAAGCCACTTCAAATGGACGACCACTTGCATAATTGGCCAATGCTAATGTAAATAACGCATTATTACGACTAGCGCTAAGATGACCCTTATCAATATGTTGAGACCGAATAATCGCTTGATACCAGTCAGAAGAGATATAATCCACACCTGGTGCATTTTCGCTGTACACAACGTGCAGTTTCTTTTGATGCTGTGCTTCATATTTCTTCGACCACACTAATAATTGACTGGTATTGGCCAATTCCGCAGAGAAATCTAGCACATTATCCTCTCTTGGAATGCGATAAAAGCCAAATGGTACACAGTTTGTATCCACTGGTGCATATTTCGATAGCGCCTGACGAATGTTTTGAGACAAACGTTCTGCTACTCGTAACGCTTTGTAATCCTCTTTATTATGGATGTAAAAAGGCGTGTCTAGGATAAAAAATACTTGGAATCCACGCGGTGTTTGCAGCAAAAGGTTCGGGCGCGGCAATCCCACTTCTTCGCAGCCTAAATAAAGGCCGTATACGTCCGCCTCGTTTGAATCAATATCTAAACCAATCACATTGATTTGTTTCAAATTGTCCCTTGTATGTCCTTTTATCAGCCTTTTTTTGAAATCATAGTATGTACCGCCGCGATATGTATTCGGTGTCCAGTGTGTTAATTGCTGGTGCTTTTCCTGTAACGTTTCGTAAGAAGTGACGACATAGCCTTTCCCTTCCGTCAGGTCAGCCTTCGATGGAGAAACAAAGACAACGCCTTTGCGATAAGGACTGTTCAAATCCGCAGCAAGACGACCAATCGGTGCACGTGACCCTTTCTTCTTATACAACAGCAAGCTATCATGCGTCATCAACTGCATTAATTCAACGATTGATATTGATTGTTTCATTTCTCTCACCTTCTCTCCTTTAAAAACTAGCAAGTTATGCACCACGCAAACTGGTAGACTCTTTTCCCTATCTAAAAAACCTACCAGCGAAGCTCTGAAAATCATACCTTTTGTAACTCAACATTAATTGGTTCATATTTGCGGAAACTGCATGTATCACATGGTTCAACACTTGTCCTAAAAACGTTCTTTTCTACTGAGAATAAGTATACTAAATGATCCATCTGCAAAATGGAGCTCTCTAAGCGTTTTTGAACCACTTTTTCAAACAACTTTTTTTCTTAGAGCCGCAAGGGATTGCGCGTTTTTTCAAAAAAAAGTTTCTATGACGAGTTCCCGAAAAAATGAACCACTATATCGAATATGAACCACTATTTAAACTGAACCATAATACCCTCTAAGCCTTGATATAACTGTATTTTTAAAACTATTAATCATTTTCTAAGTACACCTAGTTCCCGAAAAAAATGGACACTGGTGCATTTTTTAGTACACCTAGTTCCCGAAAATCAACTTAAAATGAACCACCCTTGAATCACTTTGTTGATATGACTGGGTTTCTAAGTACACCTAGTTCCCGAAAATACTATAAGTACACCTAGTTCCCGAAAATCAACTTAAAATGAACCACTTTAGTACACCTAGTTCCCGAAAATTGATTCACTTTTTACCTCACAATCATCATATGGTCCATTTTTAATACACCTAGTTTCCGAAACATATAAACCAGACACTCTCTACTTTTGCGCCAATAGTGGTTCATTTTATAGTTTTAACCGCGAAAATGGTTCATAAATCATCCGTTATTAGTTCATTTTTGTTATACTAGATATACTAATAGAACGATATGAGGTGAAACGGAGTGTCCTATAAAGATTTACCCGAACGCATGATTATTAAAAATGAATGGCTGCCGTTGGTCATATTAGAAGAAGCACTTCCTCTATTTCAAGCAGATTCACGCTATATAGAACCTTTAGAACGTTGGATACAAGACGCCTCTTTAATCAACGTAAATGCCACCCATGTGCCTTCACAAAGCTTTCAGGCACTTTGCAATTTCTTTAAGGACACTTTATATCCCAATCAACCATTAACAAAATTGATGATTCGTAATGCAATTCATAACTATACAGATTCCATCGTGGCTGAAGTTGAGCCATATTTACAAAATGAAATGTCTTTTAAAGAAAATGAACCACATCATGTCGAAACGATAGAGCAAGTACTAGAAAATGATTATATGTACAGTACCATGCACTCTGATTATCAGCTGATGCGTGATTTAGTCACGAAGAAAAAGCAATTTGTTGAAAATGGAGATGGCTTATACGGAGCTGAAATTCAGGATAGTAGGGGGATTATACGAGGAAAAGCTGAGTTACGGCCAATTGCTATGGAGATTTTCAATTCTGAAAAGCAGCAAATGTGGTTATCACTCGTGGAATCTACACTTAACTCACTAGATGAATGGACAGCCGACTTATTTGACCTGATTTCTTATTTGTGGATCGTACAACCTAAAGATGCTGATGGCTACATCAAATTCCACAGTGATGAAGCCTTAAAACTTCGATTTACTGATGCAATGAAGGAAGATTTCTATATTCGTGAAAAAGAGCGCTTTAGCATTATGAAACGTGTTGCCGCCCTTTCAAGTATTTGGGTATCTATGCGTGGTGACAATATAACCGTAATCGACACGGAAAAGATTTCAGACGAACAGCACTATGATTTCACAACATTTAATCGCATGTTTGACATCGGAAGTGTACATATGGCTTACGATAAAAAGACAGGGAAGGCAAAAGGAATTTACTCTTTACAAATTCGCCCTGCACCTATTCTTTCATATTATTTAAACAATGAGCAGCAATCTTTTGGGGCCCTTGATTTAAAAGTCTTTCAATATAGCCACCATACACAACGTGAACACAAACGTTTAACACGCTATTTAAATTACCAATGGAAAATACGAGCGTTAAAACGCAATTTACACCAGCCGTTTAAGATTAAGACACTATTAGATGTTATAGCTTTTCCTAAAAGCTATAATGGTGTACAAATACGTGATCGTCTTGAATCTGTACTAGATGATCTCCAGCGCGATTATGTCATCAAAAGCTGGTATTACACAGAACCAATTGATGAAGAACGTATCGGGAAGCGCTTCTGGATACAAAAATATTGGGGTCCACTAACTGTGGTGATCGTACCACCGGATGAGATTATTGCAGAGAATCTAAAGAAAATTAATATCGAAACTTTAGCTTCGCCAGCTGTAAATGAGCTGGCTGCTACTGTAATGACTCCCCCTATTATCGAACAGCTACCTGGAACTTCTGAACAAATAGCAATGGACCTAGAAGAAAATACGGTTATTGAAATTTCACCAGAGTATATATCCGATTTAATTGAACAGGAAAAATTAAGTATTCGTAAAGCTGCTGCAGAAATGGGGCTTTCCCATAGTACCCTTCTTCGTTATTTGAATAGGCAAAACAAACGCTTCAACAAGAGGAATATCTCAAAGTTAGAGCAATGGGCTAAACAAAAGCAATGCACAAAAAGATGAAAGAATTGAAGCTAAATGATAAAAAAGTCGCAATAAGGTTCAGTACTAGTATTCGTGTAATCAGAGCCAAAGTAAAAATAATTTCTTTTGATAAAGCCCTCACTCTAAGAGAGAATGCACAAAAAAACCCTCTGAAGCTCAGAGCCCCAAAGGTTTGAAAAAACTTTGAAATTTTTTACTACACACTTTGGACGAAGTCACAAAAAATGCACCATTTTCGTTCAATCTGTGTACCATTGTGGTACATTTCATTCGGAAGTGGTGCATTTTTGATACGCTAGAAATCCAAAGCCGTCTAGAATGGGGAAGGATGGGACAAATTGTTGAATTGCGCCAATGTTTCTTATCATTTTAGACGAGAAGACTCCCACTTCAAAGTTTTATTAGAAAATTAAGTGGTGGTTAGTTCAATAAGACATTAATTCTATCTCTTTTAGATCATTAATATATTCACATGCTGGAGTAATTTTTGTAATAACCTCATCTTTAAACAAATATTTTAGCTCGCTTTTCTTTTGTTTAGCTAATGTTAATTGGTTTTTATCAGAGAAGAAAATCAATGATTGGTTTTTGAATGACTGACCTTCTCTAGATGTTGGGTCATGTAAGTCAAAAAACAATTCTAATAATTCATTATAAGATACTTTCCAAGGATTAAACCATATTTCTACTATATCTAGATTTGTCCCTCTTAGATGTCCTATTCGAGCGTTTTCAATACCATGAAAACCTGTAATAAAAGCTTGTTGACTAAAAAACTCGCTTGCACCAAACACTGCTTTTTCCATTTAAATTCGCTCCTTTGAGCGATAAGCCTCTTACCATCCAAAAAACCTCTCTTTGTTTAAAGAGAGGTTTGTATTATTACATACATTCCTCTCATCTTTCAAAGGTTAACACCTTTGCAGGAATTAGCACCGTTCAAGACAATATTTTGACTTGATGGTTGCCGGGTTTCACAGGGCCTGTCCCTCTACCACTCTGGATAAGAAGTTATCGCTATTTATTTTTATTTTTATTTAACTAGTTGATTGTTACTGATAGTATCATTCAGTTATCTAAAATTCAAGTACTTTCATGAAAATTCTCATTGAAAGTAACGAAATATTTTTTAGAATTCATCCTAATACATAAATACAGCTATACAGGAATATGTATTTAAATTACTTTTTATTTAAATAAAAAGATAAACGGCTCTCATTTTCAAACTTTCGTTGACCGGAGGCAAACAAAATGAGGAAATTAAACTATTGGCGAATGACAGTGGTAATTGGGTTGCTGATTGGTGTGGCATTTTGGTGGGCCACATCCGGGGTGAAAGACCGAAAGGACCCTCTGAACCAATCTGACGCATTTGTATACAGTGATAACAGCATACTTTATTGGTTCGACCTAACTAGTCAAAAAGGGAAAGTGGAAGGTACACTTCATCAACAGAAAATCATAGAAGAAGTCGGGAAAGTACCGCTTATGGAAGAAAAAAAGTTCCCCCTAACTGGAGAAACAACCGAAAAAGGATATGAATTTAAGGTGAATAATGGCGGGAAAGTCATGACGTTTGACGCTTGGTTTTCTGAGGGAAATCTTGTAGTACAAAAGCAAGGAGAAAAGGAAAACGAAGTATACAAAGCTGTTGACCAAGAAGAACTCGATAAATATGTAAAAGCGCTACAACAAGAGTTGCAAATGGCCATCTATCATTCGGAAGAAAAAGAAAAGAACCGTTTAAGAAAGTTTTTCTCCGATCTTGATAGTGTGTACGGATATCTTTACTCCGCGGAGAACGGATCGTTTCAGCTGTTCGTCAAAATCGATGAAGCTTTACTCCAAGGCGAATTGACAGGTTCTCTTCTTATGATGACTGACACAGGGAGTAAAACCAACCCGTACGAAGAAAGCAGATATGTTTTGAACGGAATAACGGACGGACTTATGGTGCGGTTCTTCACCACCGTAGATGGAAAGGAAACCAAGTTGGAAGGTAATTTTCATAACGGTGCCACTGGTTTCGACCTGTCGTTTTGGACGACCAATCAAAACCTGTCGTTTCAGGCTGTAACGGAAGAAGAATTCAAACAGAAGTACGAGGAATTTAAAACGAAGGCACAATTGTTCTAAAGGTAGAAGGGCTTCCTCCTTATTGAACTACCGGGTGCTGATTAAATAAGACCCAAAATGATGGTCTATTTTTAGGCTCAAAATATCAACAGTATGGTTTAACAGAGCCTTTGAACAAAAGGCCTCTCTAAGGGACTTGGGCAAAAAAAGGACCCTCTGAAGCCGAGAGTCCCAGAGGTTTGAACAAATTTTTTGCCACACGGTTTGGACGCGAAAATGCACCATGCTAGTGGAAATGCACCAGTTTCGTTCAATAAGAAAATTTTCTTAAAAAACTTTCTACAAAAACGCATTCCTGACAAAAGACTGACTATGTAAGATAAAAAAGAGCCAGGCACTTATAGTACACTATTCAGGTTTGGAATTCCTATGAAGCTAGATTTCGATATCTACCCCAATGCTGTCCACTCGTCCTACCTCTTTAATGAACGCGGCAACAGCCTGGTGTTCCTCATTTGATACATATGCATCAAGAGCCGCTTTATCTTCAAACCTTATCACCAAAGCTACCTGGTATTCTTTGCTTTTCTCTGCAAAATTTAAGCCTGCCTGCAGATCAACAATCCCTGTAAGATGATTTTTTAACGCTTTAAATCGGGCAACGACTTCCTTTAGCTGTTCTGTCGTTGTCGTTTCCGCAAATTTAACGAGTACCGTACGATGAATCATGTAAAAGCCCCTTTTCTATATCATTTTTCTTCTGTGCTAATTCTATCTAATTATCATAAAGGGTGCAATCTTTAGTGCCATTCACAACTATCTATGCTCCGTAAGTTTTTTCATACAAAAAGTTACAGGATTCTCCATATTTTTAGCGAATAAAAACATAGAGAAGTTGAAAAGGAGTGGGAGAGAATATGAAAACACGGGTAACGGAGATTTTTGGAATTAAATATCCGATTATACAAGGAGGTCTTGCTTACCTCGCTTATGCTGAACTGGCGGCTGCAGTATCGAATGCAGGAGGACTCGGACAAATTACGGCAGCAACGCTAGGTACACCAGAAAAGCTCCGGGAGGAGATCCGGAAAGTTCGTACACTTACCGATAAGCCATTCGCTGTAAACTTGGCCATTGCAAAGCACGACAACGGTGGAAAATATCAAGAATTGCTTGAAGTTGTCATTGAGGAAAAAGTACCGGCAATCTCTATAACAGGAGCGAATCCGCAGCCTGTTTTTGAACGAATTAAAGGAGAAAACATTCGAACTCTTGTACTTGTAGCTGGTGCTAGACAAGCACAAAAAGCTGAAGAATTAGGTGCTGATGCGGTGATGGCGGTTGGACAGGAAGGCGGAGGGCATTTAGGACGGGATGATATTGGTACAATGGTGCTTATTCCTCGTGTCGTAGATTCTGTCTCCATTCCTGTAATAGCCAGCGGAGGGATTGGCGATGGACGAGGTTTATTGGCAGCTCTTTCACTTGGTGCAGAAGGAATTGAAATGGGAACTCGCTTTATTGCGACCCAAGAGTGTATTCACGCAAACGAAAAATATAAACAAGCAATCGTTCATGCAAAAGAGACAGATACAGTCGTGATTAAGAGAACATTAGGTGCACCGGGACGAGTCCTAAAAAACGATTTTGCATTGAATATTATTGAACGTGAACAAGAAGGCGCAACCTACGAAGATCTGAAAGATGTGATCAGCGGGAAAGCAAATCTCGAATATATTTATGATGGTAATGAAGTAGAAGGTTTCGGATGGGCCGGGCAGGTAATCGGTCTCATCAACACGATTCCGACAGTGCAAGAGTTGTTTGATGAGATGATTCTAACAGCAGAAAAAGGGCAAAGCCGTATAGATAGGCTTTTCGGAGAGCTGAATCATAGATAATTCTATTGTTTGTTGTATGGAAAGTGTAGATGTAACACGTTAAGAACATTCCAATATAAAAAGCCCAACTTCTCTATGAATTAAAATAGAGAAATTCGGCTTTTTAGTTACTCTATTAAGGTGCTCGATTCTGAAATAGTACGCTGGCCTTCTCATTGATTATACTTACCTTTTTAAAACCGGTATCCATATTTCGCTTTTGAAAGTGGATGAAGTTACATCTTTACTCTCATTCCATAGGATTTCGGGACCTTCTATTTGTTCATAATTTGAGGATGGAAACCACTCAGAATAAATGCGTCCCCATACATCTTGCAGCGTATCGGGAAATGGTCCGATTGCTTCAAATACAGCCCATGATGAGGCAGGAACTTCAAGCTCTGTTAAGTTATCGGGACACGCTTTAGTTGTGGCCACACCAATATAGTGATCAAGCTCCCCTTTTTCCTCCATCCTGCCTTCGGAAAAGTTCGTAGATGCGCTAAGAAGCCCCATAGGCGCAACATTAGAAAGTTTTTTTAGTTTATTTATCGTTTCGATATCTAAACTTCTCCACATAGAAGCAATTTCCGGATTAACCCCGTTGAAAATAATAGGCACTCTTTTTTTAATACCAACGATGCGAAATGCTCCTTTTTCTTCAATTCGATAGTTCATTTCACTTCCTCCTTTGATTGATAAATGGAAGTTCATTCGTGGATAGGCTTTAAGTGATTGGCCATTATTTCTAGCTTCTGATGGTGTTATGCCATGCAAATTTTGAAAAGCTCGCGCAAAAGAATCTGGTGAGTTGTACCCGTATTTCATTGCAATATCAATGACCTTTACGCTGCTATCTTTAAGCTCAAATGCTGCAAGAGTAAGCCGTCTGCGACGAATGTATTCCGATAGTGAAACACCTGCAAGGAAGGAAAACATCCTTTTAAAATGATATTCAGAGCAGAAAGCCAGCCTGGCTACTTCTTTAAAGTCAATATCGTTAGTTAGATTCTCCTCAATATACGTTAAGGCTCCATTCATGTTTTTAAGCAAATCCATTGATATAACCTCCTTTATCAAAAGAATAGCAGGAATTGAATGCACCCATCCGACTTTTCGTGCACAATTATGCAGCGTTAACTCAGCGTGTATATACTGCCCGTCCAAAACAGAATTTGATCGTAAAATAATAAAAGCCGCCGATATAAACGGCGGCTTCCTCTTTATTAAATGGCTTGCTCGACACTAAACGTATAATTCACTCTTGTTATAGAATAATTTCGTATATCCATTTCTAGTAGCTTTGAATGTTTTAACCGTTAACCACTTACTTCCTGATTTTTTCTGTAAATAAGCCGTAAAAGAGCCTTTCGCTTTACTATTAGCCTTTACCCAGCAAGTATATTCTCATAGCATAGTTTCTTATATCATGAATGGGATACTGCTACATGTTTATCAAGCTAATTCACTATTTTTGCAAAATGATTGTTGAAAAGGTTGTAAAATCACCGAGATGTTGTTCAATGATAGCTTATAATATATCTAACTTAATCGCTTGATAATCGTGCACAGCAATGTTACGGAATCCTACCATATTCATTAACGTTTTCGCTAAAGCACTATCGATGATCTTCGCTTCTTGTAAAAACTTAAACGCATCTCGGCTTGCCTTTGGTAAACCAAGCTTTTTCTCGCTCACAATATGCATCGCAAGATCAATGCTCGCCCCACAGGCACGCTGAATGTTTAAAATGATACTGTCTTGCTTCGTGTAATCTTTTAAATTGGCTGGATTCCCTGCGACTCCTCATGAATACGTTTTACACATCGTTCAATCGTTGCTGCTTTGTTTAAAAGGACATCATTATTCGCCATAGATTGTTCCTCTTTCCTCGATTGCACGTAACACCTCGGCTCGTTGCTCATTAAGCGTTGCGTACATGGACAAAGCTTTCATACGCTCTCTTGTAAATATGTTTTCATCTGCACATTCGAGCAATTCACCTGTCGAAAAAATTTGAGCTGCAAATACGGTATCAATCTGACGAATATCAACAAGGTCCACTTCGATATTACAGATGGCTGCAAGATCTCCTGCAAGTAAAAAGCGTTCATAATTCGTTAACTGTATATCCGAATAATACGCCAAATCCAAATCACTGCCTTCTCTTACTATTCCTTTCGCATAAGAACCAAAAACAAGTAAAAATGCGGGTTGCAAGCGTTCTCCGAGTATTTCTTGAATGCCCTCTTTCCATTCTTCACTGATCACATATTCCACCTCCACACACTTTAATCTAATAAGGTTAGTATAACGATTTTCGAAAGGAAAAGAAAACTCTATAAGTGAACCCTCTACCTAAATCTAGAACTGATGAAAAGAGCTATCGAATCACTAAATCCTAGCATTCGAAAAGCTGCCAAAGAAATCGGTATCTCTCCCTCTCCCCTGCCGCGCTTTCGCTTGCCTACCGCTGCTCGCTCCGAGACTACGCCCTCCAACAAAGGGCAAGTAATGAATCCTCTTATAGATCTTTGCTTTTAAACCTTTCCAAAACGAGGCAAGCAGGCTATCGCCCATAATATAAGGGCGAGAACCATGAGACACTTTATAATTGCTTTAAAAGACGGTATAAATGTGAACGATGCATCCCCAATAAATCGACTAATTCTTTAAGTGTAGCATTAGAATGCCGTTTAATAGCCTGTTTAATTTAACTTCATATGATTTTATATTTTATAATCTATAAAGAAAGAATCCACCACTCTTGAGTTATGGCACTTTTAACATGACTTTTGACAAAGAGTTATAGGAGTCAATTCTCATACAACTTTCCTTGCGAACATCTTTACTACACTCGTAGAATGAAGCAGCCAGATCTGCTGTTGGGCTCAAGCCGTCGGGGAGGGGAGGATATCAGAAGGACAGCCTCCGAGAGCGCATCCTCCAATTGCACTTGCATAATCTCCACTTAGCCTCTTCCAGCTTACTCCCATGCAGGCTCATCCCTACACACTCCTCTAGTTAAACCAACTAAAAACATAAGAATAATAAAATATATCATTGACATCTTATTTCTAATGCTGTTATGATTTCTCTTAAGAAATACCTAATACTTATTTTTACATAACTAGAATTGACTAGGTAACTAGAGATTCAACGAAACGTGCAGTGTCCGTATGGATTACGTTTCTGTTGAATCTCTTTTTATTAACTAGCAGTAAAAATATGCAAAAAGTTGAATTAAGGGGAGGTGAAGTAAATAACATTTTGAGTATCTAAATCTTGAACGTCCATTCAATTAATCTAAAAAAATTTTAATTAAAACCAATTAAATTCATATGAAAAGTTATTTTAATTAGTTTAGTGAAAAATATATTTAAAATAAAACAAGAAAAGAGAGTGAATGATTATGGCAACACAAGCAAAATTAGAAATCGTAAAAGTAGCAGGTCGTATTGGAGCAGAAGTACACGGCGTAAAATTAAGTGCAGATTTAGATCCAGCAGTACTAGCGCAAATCAAAGAAGCATTACAAGAATATCAGGTGATTTTCTTTAAAGGACAAAATCATTTAGACGACGCATCACATGAGGCTTTCGCAACAAAGTTAGGCGAATTATACGCTCATCCAACAGTACCAGTGAAGGAAAATTCCAATGCAATTTTTGAGTTAGACTCAGAAAAAGGTGCGAAAGCAAACCAATGGCACACAGATGTAACGTTTGTACCAGACGTACCGAAATACTCTGTATTGCGTGGAGTAACAATCCCATCCGTTGGTGGTGACACTGTTTGGGCAAATACAAACAAAGCATATGAGGACTTACCGGAGGGTCTAAAGAAATTAGCAGATGAGCTATGGGCTATTCATTCGAATGAATTTGATTATGCAACGATTGGACATAAGGAATTAACAAAAGAAGTGGCAGATTATCGTAAAGTATTTGTATCAACGCGTTATGAAACACGTCACCCTATTGTTCACGTACATGCAGAAACAGGTAAGAAGCATTTATTACTAGGTGGTTTCGTTCGTCGCTTCGATGGCTATACAACAGGGGAAACAGAAGCGTTATTAAACATTTTCCATTCATACGTAACACGCTTAGAAAACACAGTACGCTGGAAATGGAGTGAGGGAGACGTTGTTATTTGGGATAACCTCGCAACACAGCATTATGCGATTGCAGATTATGATGATCACCGTGTTGTTCGTCGTATTACAGTTGGAAAAAACGTACCCGTTAGTCAAAAGGGTGAATCAAGTCAATTAATTAGTAAGCAATAAAATTCAATATGCCGTAATACACCATAACGGAAGTTCATTTTTAGGAGAACGGTATCTATTCTACTTAAATAGGATGTATAATGGCTGTTAAGCCTGCCTCACTATGCCTTTTTTTATTAGTGATAAACATTTGTAGTTCCAAAATCTTTAGGCAAACGTATTGTATATAGAATGCAATCAATATGGAGATTACTCTCCTTAGAACCCAAAAAGAGACAGCCTGGTCAGCTGTCTTTTTTTCGTTAAATAAACAATAACAAGCACTGTTAAAAGCCTTCGGGTACTTTGCTTATTTTGTCTGCTTTTAGATGTATTACATAGAACAGCTTGTCCACTTCAAACATAAAGTATAAGTAGTAAAGGGGATTTCTACCTTTTTACTAAACACCTAATTGAAAGGTGGACAACTATGTCAAACAAAGCAAGAAAACAGTTTAGAGAAGCACAAGAAAGATTTCTACGTTTTATTGCAAACGAAAACAACCAACTGGAGGTTTTTAATACTTTACGAGAGGTCGCTTCTGACACATTGCCTGGTGTTAATGTAACAAACCCTAATGCTTTGCTCAATGTTGCACATAATCCTCAACAGAATAATGAATTCGAACGTAGATGGGCAATTGTATTCCTCATCATATTTATCTTGTTTTTCTTGTTAGTTCCATCTGCGACTGAAGAAGAAAGCAGCTAAAAATTAGAGTGTAAAAGTGGACAAGCATTAGCGTAGCAGAAGGATACTTGCGTTAGCCATTCCGTATCCCTGCTATGCTACGCTACGCTTGTCCTTGATTTCACAGCACCTTAAAACGTCTGTATGAACTTTTATGGGTAACTTGGTAGAGGGGCGACCAATCTTTTCATCCA
>JAQSXG010000231.1 GCA_029256785.1 Neobacillus sp. | reverse complement strand
GCCCTCCTGATCCTGTCTCTCCATTATGGTGGATCGAACAAGTCATACAATATTCGATTACTCAAATAAATCCGTGGAAGCTACAAATCGCCATACCGCTGTATGGGTATGATAAGACTGTTCATTCAAATGCTACACATGCACTGTCAGTCCTTGATGCGCAAAATTTGGCGATATCAACTGGTTCACCCATACAATTTGAGGAAAGGGCCAAATCACCATGGTACAGGTATTGGGTAAGCGATGGCGAGCATGTCGTTTGGTTCGAGGACATTCGCAGTTTTATAGAGAAATATCAATTAATTGATAGATATCAGTTGTCAGGCACAACCTTTTGGCAAATCAGTTTGCCAGCTCCACAAAATTGGTCATATTTGTCTAGGAATATTACAGTTGTGAAAGAATAGACGGGAGGAAAGAAATCTTATTTTTAGGAAGGCTGGAATTTGAATTGTTTAAAAGAGTGAAACTATATGTGCTACTGATATTTATCCTTAGTGTGGCATTCCTCCCAAATCTACAACACGTATTTGCCAATATAGAAAAACCAACATTTACACAAAGTTTGAATCAAATACTGATGGAAGAACCAGATTTGAAAGGAGCAATAGTGGGAATTAGTATCCGCTCTGCGGACACCGGTGAAATCCTTTACGACCATTTAGGAGATATCCGTCTGCGGCCAGCTTCAAATCTGAAACTCCTAACGGCAGCAGTAGCATTATCAGTATTAGGTGAAAACTATCGATTCACTACAGAAGTTCTGACTGATGGTTTGGTGAAGAAGAACACGTTGGAGGGGAATCTTTTTTTAAAAGGAAAGGGTGACCCAACCTTACTGAAAGCCGATTTTGAAAAGATAGCACTGGAAATAAAAAAGAGTGGAATTAAAAAAATAAACGGCAATCTCATCGGCGACGACACATGGTATGACGATGTCCGTTATTCTACTGACCTTGCATGGAGTGACGAACAAACTTACTATGGTGCACAAATCTCAGCGTTAACGGCATCCCCAACGACTGACTATGACTCAGGTTCTGTTATGGTTGAAATTGAACCTGGAGCTGGAAAAGGGGATCAAGCAGAAGTGAACGTAACACCTAATACAGACTTTGTAAAAATAATTAATCATACAAAAACTGTGCCTGAGGACGGAAAAAAGGAAATAGTTATTGAGCGTGAACATGCGAA
Source organism: Neobacillus sp. (assembly GCA_029256785.1). Taxonomy (GTDB): domain Bacteria; phylum Bacillota; class Bacilli; order Bacillales; family Cytobacillaceae; genus Neobacillus. The sequence continues at coordinate 5,950 of JAQSXG010000231.1, read as the reverse complement.
AAACACTATCATCATTGATGGTACGCTCCCAATTAAATCGAAGAGTGAAAAGGAATGGATTGGCGTCTGGGATGCAACTCGTTACGCCTTGTCTCTTTTTAAACAAGCATTAGCCGATCAAGGGATCCAGGTAACGGGTAAAATGAAAACCGCAAAAACTCCTGATGAATCACTTCTCTTACACAGTCACGAATCCATTCCGCTATCAGAATTACTTATCCCATTTATGAAACTAAGCAATAACGGACATGCCGAAACCTTGGTAAAGGAAATGGGGAAGGTAGTGAAAGGTGAAGGAAGTTGGGAAAAGGGCCTCGAAGTAATGGAAACGGAATTGACCAAGTTTGGGATAGTAACCGATACACTCTCATTAAGGGACGGTTCTGGGATATCTCAAGCAAATCTAGTTCCGGCAAACCAGATATCGCAACTGCTGTATGCTGTTCGGAATCAAACTTGGTTTCCGTCGTTTTTAAATTCACTGCCATTTGCAGGGGAACCAAATAAAATGATCGGCGGTTCTTTGCGAAATCGAATGAAGGACCCTTCAATGAAGGGTAAGATAAAGGCTAAAACTGGCACTATCACGTCTGTCAGCAGCTTATCAGGCTATGTAGAAACAAAAAGTGGACAAACATTAATTTTTTCAATTGTGTTAAATAATTTGTTGGATGAAAAAAAGGGAAAAAGGATAGAAGATAAAATCGTTACTACACTTGCAAATCAATAATTTTCGAAGTTCCTATTATAAAATTTTTGATCTTACTCCAGTTGCATAAATTTCCATCAGTGTCTAACAATAAAGGTAGTGTTACTCTGTAGCACTAAACTACAATGTGGAGGGATATGCTTTGAATATTCTGTATAGCTTACTCTCAAGCCTATTTATAACGAGTGTTAGGGCAACTTTCTTATTTAATCATTTGATGGTTAAATTAAAACACTTAGTAAGAATGCCTGTTTTTGCTTAACTCTTGAGTATTCAATAGGTATCGTTCATTCGCATTGTGTAAGGAAAGGGGGAGCATTTTTAATGCTTCCCTTTTCATTATGACAGAAATTGATATTTCCCTATTTGTATATTGATTATATAATTAAAAGAAAAATGATAGGGAGAGCGAAATGAAACCGGTCAAAAAGAATGGACAGATATTATCTGAACGATTTGAAGTAGCCTTTAATCAAGTTCATGATAGGATGAAGGATATTGTTCAAATTAATGATGAGAGATTCGTAGTGTTAGTTAAGGTGGGAGCAAAAAAATATCAGATCATCGAAACCTTTAAAAAAGACCTTGAGCAATATGCTAAACTTCGAAATGCGATTGTCCATGAAAAAATGGAAATTGGTTATTATATTGCAGAACCGAATGCCAAAGTGGTTGAGCATATTGAAAAAATTGCCCATGTCTTTAATCGTCCCAATTACGCGCTAACCATTGCAACGAAAAACGTAAAATACTTCGACAATCAGGACAGTATTTTAAAAGTAATTGCTGCCATAAGAGAGTATGGGTATTCCAAATTTCCCATTTACAAAAATAAAGAATGTATCGGTCTTTTAACAGCTGGGACGATTGTAAAATGGCTGGCAAAGAATATAGAAAGCAGCACTGTGAACTTAGCTCATGTTCATGTCTACGATATATTAAAGTATGAGAAGGTACAACCGGTCCAGATCGTCCCAAAAAGTGTGAACATCTTTGAAGTAGAAAATATTTTTGGAAAATCCCATAAGGATAAACAAAAGTTAGAAGGAGTTATCATTACTGAAAATGGTAGAAGTAATGAAGCGCCATTAGGAATGATTACAGCATGGGATCTAATAGAGATTGATTACACAGTAGATTAATAGTGTTAAAAGACATAATAATATTATGTAAACTATACGAAAAATAATTTTAATTAAATAAGGAAAAACTAACAAAGATCTGTCCTGATAGTGAAAAGGTGAAAGGGTGAAAACTTTGAAAAATTTCCGTTATTTGATTAAGGGTCAATATGTGGCAAATGATGTTGCCAAAGATTTGCAAGTGCAATTAGATATTAATCGTTTCAATGATGTAAATATTACTGCAGTGGATAATCGGAATGAAGTGATTGTCCAAGTACATGAGGCGAACGATAATGTTGAGGAAACAGTGGAGAGTTTTATGCAAAACTATCAATCCGGCGTCATATTAGAATAACGCCAAAAGTAACGAGCACTCGAAATCGAGTGCTCGTTGTTTTCTAATTTGAATCCTCAAAATCAAATTCACTTAATTGGTCCATATGACTTGCAATCATCGCAATGATCGTACTCGCTTCCTCTTTGCTAAAAATGAAATGGGATTCGTCTTTGATGAGGTTATCATCTGTGGTCCATATCCGATTGATTCTTTTAAGAACGCCGTCACCTGTTTCTTGTACTACTCCAAACTGATAGGTTACTTCTACCTCATCTTCATGCTTATAAGCGGTAACTTCAGGTGTTGACCATTCGACTTCAATTTCCTCGAAGATATCGTTATCTTCTTGCTGAAATTCATCATCATCAGAATAGACTACTTCCACTTCTGTTCCATCCTCATACATGTCATCTGAAGTGAGATACACACCATCCTCTGTGTAGTGATCGTCGTTGTTCATGTAATCATGTAGACTCTCATGCACCTCATCAATAAGATCTTCTATGTCCGAAAGGATGATTTTTGCCGTATGTCCACTGTCAACATCAAAGGTATCGATATAAAATTCTTCATTTTGCGGATCAAAGAACAATGTGCAAAAAAAGTCACGATCAAGTTCTTCTGTGTTTATATCTTCCGTTTCAACGAAAAATTCAATCCTAGGATGTTTGGCAGCTCTTTCAATGGACATTTGACCAACTTGGTCATACTCTTCGCAAATTGATTCTAGATGATCTTGCAGCTCGCTGCATACTCTGTCAAACCATTCTAATGACATCTTCCATCCCATCCTTTCAAGGTAATCGAGGTTATTATTTCCAACATTGATGTTTTTATGTTGATTTATTATCCAATTAATTTGTTTTTAAAAAAAGTTCCACATCTAGGTTGATGAGGAACTTTTTTATGAATACTATTGGTTTGGTTCGAGTTCAAATTGTTCTATTCGTTCACGAACAAAGTCTGGAACAGGCGACGTTAACATGGTTTCAGGATCAACACTGACGTAAATAATTTCCGCTAACAAAATTGGTTCTACTTCGTCTTCTCGCGTAATCATGAAATTCATCGTCATACTTTTGTTGCCAACCTTATCCATTCTGCACCATATCGTTAACCAATCATTCAGGTATGCGGATCGCTTATACTCAATCGTTGACTTAGCGAGGACGAAATCAAAGGTAGTCCCTAGGTCATGCTCCAGTAGCGTTTGGAAGTATTCACTGACAGCAACATCGATATAGGTTAGATAATGGGCATTAAATACAATTTTTTGCCCATCAATCTCCGAATATCTAACTTTTAGCCGATGTGAAAAACGATAATCTACCATTGTAAACTCCTTTCAAATTAATTAAACTAGTGCATTTTGAGATTCAGCAATCTCTTTCACGCGGTTCACAAATTTAACTACAACTTTGTCACTACCAAACAAGAGAAATAACTTGAGGAACGCTTTTAAGGGCTGATTTGTAGTTGTGTAACTAAATAGTGTCTTACTGTCGGTTAACTTTTTGACTTCGTAGCCTGCGGTGATTTCAAACATGTTGGCAAGAGTGAAGCCAACTTTCATCCTCTTGTAATCGGGAGTATTTACATACTCTAATGTCTCAACATCATATTCTTCGATTCGCTTTCCTTCTTTATATTGTTGACGATAGATGGTGCCAACACCTTCTTCCGTTACTTTAATCGGTGTATTTCCGACGACTTGAGGCATGATCATTTGCATTTTTTCTAAACTTCCGTCAAACAGATCCCAAATTTTATCGATTGGTGCATCAATCTCAATTTTTTTTGTCCATTGCTTCATTCGAACACCTCTTGAGAGATTTTTATAAAAAATCCAGATATATTTTAATAATTATTCAACCTACTACTATCATACTCCTTTAAAAAAGATAATTTTATCAAATTTATTAAAGGAGTATGATAGTTGATTTTAACGAAAGAGTAGTTTGATTTGTCGAAATTAGAATGAAATAATGTAAGGATTAAGATTAGATAAGGAGATAAATCAATGAATGTTTTAGTTGTAGGAGCGAATGGACAAATTGGAAAACAACTTATTCATCTACTCAGTAAAAGCAATGAACACACGGTGAAGGCAATGGTAAGAAAGGAAGAACAAGCAGAGGCATTTACACGATTAGGATTAGAAGTCTCAGTGACAAGTTTGGAAGATCGGGTGGAGGATATTGCGCAGGCAGCAAGAGGTTGTAATGCGATTATTTTTACAGCTGGTTCAGGGAGAAATACTGGTTTTGATAAAACACTTTTAATTGATTTAGACGGAGCAGTTAAAACGGTAGAAGCGGCTGAAAAGGTAGGAATCAAACGATTTATTATGGTCAGTGCCATTCAGGCCCATAAACGAGAGAGTTGGAATGAGAAGATGATGCCGTATTATACGGCAAAGTACTATGCTGATAAAATCCTCGAACAAAGTGATTTAACCTATACGATTATTCGGCCAGGAAGATTAGTAAATGACCCGGGGATCGGAAAAATCACTGCTGCTGAGAATATAAAGGGCGGGTCGATTCCTAGGGAGGACTTAGCAAAAACAATTGTGCATGCACTAACAGAAGAAAATACATTCTACCGTTCGTTTGACCTTACAACGGGGGAGGTACCTATTAAGGACGCCTTAAAATTAATATAAGAGTCTTGACGGTGATAAAAGTGTGTTAAATATGGACAATCCAAATAAAATAGGAGAGATTTCTTTTAATGAAACTTTATTAATGGATAAACGTAAGATAAACAGGCTAAGGTTTTGTTTTAGTAGTTTTTATTTACGGAGGACAATATGGAGATTTGGATTAGTAAGTTAATTGAACAGTTTGGGTATTGGGGAGTGTTTTTCCTTATTGCTTTAGAAAATATCTTTCCGCCAATACCATCAGAAGTAATTTTAACTTTTAGTGGGTATATGACATCTACTACAAACCTAACAGTCCAAGGAGTGGTCATAGCTTCCACCCTTGGTTCAGTATTTGGAGCTGTTATACTATATCACCTTGGTAGTCTATTGAACGTAAACAAGTTAGAAGGAATTATTGAACGGCATGGACATATTCTTCGTTTAAAAAAGGCCGACTTATATCGTGCCAATACATGGTTTGAAGCCTACGGTGTATGGACGGTTTTTTTCTGTCGGTTTATACCGTTGATTCGGAGTTTGATTTCTATCCCTGCAGGAATGGCTAAATTGAATGTTTGGTTGTTTTTACTTTTTTCAATGCTAGGAACAATTATTTGGAATACGGTACTGATTAATCTTGGTGCAAGGGTTGGAGAGAACTGGGAGGTAATTGTAAAGAGAATGGATCATTTCTCGAGTGTTATTTATATCATTCTCATTATTCTTATTTTAGGGCTCATTGTTAAGCTCCTTAGGAAAGCAGGAAACAGACCTAACTAAATAGTGCAAAACAGTACGATATCATATTTGGAATAAACTTCTATTGAAACATAATTGGGAACGATGATATTATATAAAAGTTCCCTTTACGAGAGACATCAACAAATCTTCATTCTATTAAACAATGAAAATAGTTGTTGACTTTGATAAAGGAAACATGATATTATATTATTTGTCGCTGTTACAACTTAGCGAATTTGTTCTTTGAAAACTAAACAAACAAGAACGTCAACAAACAATATTTTAACTTCTATTATGAAGTTAAGCCAACGTAACAAAATGAGCAAATCAACTTTCTTGGAGAGTTTGATCCTGGCTCAGGACGAACGCTGGCGGCGTGCCTAATACATGCA
>JAQSXG010000230.1 GCA_029256785.1 Neobacillus sp. | reverse complement strand
TATTGAAGCAGGTAAAGAAAAACTTGAAATTGTAGGGGAGTTAGCTAAGCGTATGGTGAAAAAGGCAGGGGTGCCGATTACAATCCATCTAACCCGTGATAGAAGAGAAGCATTAATGGATGCTGATTTTGTTACTACACAATTCCGTGTAGGTTTATTAGAAGCTCGCGCCAAGGATGAACGAATTCCTTTAAAGTATAATGTAATTGGCCAAGAAACAAATGGACCAGGCGGACTGTTTAAGGGTTTACGAACCATTCCAGTTATTTTGGATATTATCAAAGATATGGAAGAATTATGCCCGGAGGCATGGCTAGTGAATTTTACCAATCCTGCTGGCATGGTAACAGAAGCCATACTCCGTTATACGAGCTATAAGAAAGTAGTTGGACTTTGTAATGTCCCAATTGGAATCCGCATGGGCATTGCTAAGATGCTAGACGTTGAAGCAGACCGAGTACATATTGATTTTGCTGGTCTTAATCATATGGTATTTGGTTTAGAGGTATATTTAGATGGTATACCGATTAAAGATAAAATTATCAGCCAAATGAATGATCCAGAAAACGCTGTTACTATGAAAAATATAGCTAATCTTGGTTGGGAGCCTGAGTTCATACAAGCCCTTAATGCCATACCTTGCCCATACCACCGCTACTATTTCAAAACTCGGGAAATGCTCGAGGAAGAGATCAAGGCTGCCGAAACAGTTGGAACACGTGCTGAGGTAGTAAAGAATTTAGAAGATGAATTATTTGAATTATACAAGGACCAACATCTAGATATCAAACCACCACAACTCGAGCAACGAGGAGGTGCCTATTACAGTGATGCCGCATGTAATTTAATCTCTTCTATTTATAATGACAAGCGTGATATCCAGCCAGTTAACACTCGTAATAATGGAGCGATTGCAAGCATCGATGATGACTCAGCTGTTGAAGTAAATTGTATCATTACCAGAGAAGGACCAAGGCCAATTGCTGTTGGAGATCTTCCTGTAGCGGTCCGAGGTTTAGTACAACAAATTAAATCGTTTGAAAGAGTTGCTGCTGAAGCCGCAGTAACGGGTGATTTTAATAAAGCGGTATTAGCTTTAACAATTAACCCGTTGGTTGGCTCTGATAAAGTAGCAAAGGCGATTGTTACTGAAATGCTCGAGGCACACAAAGAATATTTACCACAATTTTTTAGGTAATAAGCGTATAAAGAATAGATAAGAAAAATGGAGGTTTTTATTCTCTTTGGAAATAGAACCTCTTCCACAAAATTGTTATTGAAGGAGTGTAGAAGATGATACATAGAGAATTAAAACCATTTCCGAAGGATTTCTTATGGGGTGCTGCATCAGCAGCCTATCAAGTAGAAGGAGCATGGGATGAGGAGGGCAAAGGTGTCTCAAACTGGGACAAGTTTGTGCGTATTCCTGGAAAAACATTTAAAGGTACAAATGGGGATGTGGCAGTAGATCATTATCACCGGTATAAAGAAGATGTCCAGTTGATGGCTGAGTTGGGTATGAAAGCTTATCGATTTTCTGTGGCATGGACACGGATTTTTCCAAACGGAAAAGGAGAATTGAACCAAAAGGGTCTTGAGTTTTATGACAATTTGATCAATGAACTAAAGGAAAATAACATCGAACCTGTGTTGACATTGTATCACTGGGATTTGCCACAGGCTCTTCAGGATGAGTATGGCGGTTGGGAATCGAGACAAATCATTGAGGACTTTACTAACTACAGTATAGAATTATTTAAACGTTTCGGTGACCGTGTTAAGTATTGGGTTAGCTTAAATGAGCAGAATATCTTTACTATGCTGGGCTACCGAATGGCTGCCCATCCCCCAGGAGTGAAGGATGAGAAGCTATTCTATCAAGTGAACCATCATGCTAACCTAGCAAATGCAAATGTCATAAAGGAATTCCGAAAATATGTTCCAAATGGAAAAATTGGACCAAGCTTTGCTTATTCCCCATCCTATCCCTTAACTTCAAATCCAAGAGACATCATCGCTGCTGAAAATGCAGAAGAATTAAACAGTCATTGGTGGATGGACATTTATGCATGGGGTCGTTATCCTAAGGTAGCTTGGAGTTACTTAGAAAATAATGGACTCGCACCAACCGTGGAAGAGGGAGATTTTGAACTCCTCAAAGAAGGTAAGCCAGACTTTATGGGTCTCAATTATTATCAGACGACTACGTTTGAGGAAAATCCATTAGAGGGTGGCGTTGGCGCTGCAGAAATGAATACTTCCGGTAAAAAGGGGACATCAAAGGATACTGGAATTCCAGGAGTATATAAAACAGCTGAGAATCCTAACCTTCAAAGGACAGATTGGGATTGGAATATAGATCCACATGGTTTAAGAATAGCGCTCCGTAGAATTACCGATCGATATAATCTGCCAATCTTGATTAGTGAAAACGGTTTAGGCGCGTTTGATAAACTTGAAGAAGGCGATGTGGTTAATGATGACTATCGAATTGATTTTATCCGTGCTCATGTAATGTCTATTCAAGAAGCGATTTCTGATGGGGTGGAGATGATGGGTTATTGTGTTTGGTCCTTCACTGACTTACTAAGCTGGTTAAATGGATTCCAAAAACGCTACGGATTTGTTTATGTAAATCAGCATGAAGAAGGTGAACATGACCTCCGTCGTATTAAAAAGAAAAGTTTTTATTGGTACAAAGAAGTTATTCAATCAAATGGAAACAAACTATAATCATTCGGTTTAATAGGTATTGTTTGTTTCGTTATTAACTGTCTAGGGCCCTCACATAATTGGCTATTTGTGAGGGTAATTTCTCTATTCAGGAAATCGGTTTCCTCGATATACTGGTAGATCAATAAATAGTGAGAAAAAGATTAATAGAAATTTTAAAAATAGATTGATTTTTTGGTATATTAGCCATATAATTCTAATTGTAAGCGATTTCCATTAAGGTTATTCGCTGTTTTTGAAGGTTTTTTGGAAACCGGTTTCGTAACTGAGTCTATTCTGGAGGTGAAGGAATCAAAGGGATTTAATTTAGTTAATAGTTTTATAGGTAGCGTAACTCAAAATAATGGGGGGTAACTTTCTTGAAAAAAGGCATGAAAAAATTACTTTCAATTGGATTAACTACAGCTCTTGCTTTCTCACTTACAGCGTGTAATGGAAATGATGAGAAGGCATCTAATAATGGTAAAGATGGAGATAAAAAGGTAGAGTTAACCTTTTGGGCATTCGGTGCTACTGGATATGAAGAGTTAGCTAAGGCATATGAGGGAGAAAATCCTAACGTAAAGGTTAAAGTAAGATCTGCTGAGACTGCAGAACATCATGATGCATTATTCACTGCGTTATCTGCGGGAAGTGGTGCACCAGATATCGCGATGTTAGAGGTTGACCAATTTGATCGGTTTAAAACAGCCCAAGACCGTTTTGAAAATTTGTATGATCTTGGTGCAAAAGACATTCAAGATCAATATTTAACATGGAAATGGGAAGCAGGCGAAAACACAAAAGGTGATTTCTTATTCGGTTTACCTACTGACATTGGTCCAAAAGCATTATACTACCGTACGGATGTATTTGAGGCTGCGGGACTACCAACAGACCCAGCTGAGGTTGCTAATCTAATTACTTCACCAGAAGCATTCCAAGAAGCTGGACTTAAAGTAAAAGAGAAAACTGGAAAACCATTTGTAGACAGTATTGAAATGGCTTTTAGAGCTTATCTTGATGCAGCTGAAGAAAGTTACTTAAATCCAAAAGGCGAGCTATTATTAGAGGAAAAAGATAATGCAGTAAAAAAGGCATATGACTATGCTGTTAAATTAAATGAATTAGGAATTGTTGGAAAGTTTGATATGTGGACACCAGAATGGGCAAATGCAGTTAATAAAGGTGAATTTGCTGCAGAGCTAGGTGCTGGCTGGTTAAAAGGCTGGATGGAAGGCAATGCTCCTGAGGCTGTTGGTAAATGGAGAGTCGCAACACTACCAACTGATTTTGCTGCAAACTGGGGCGGTTCTTATATTGCAATTCCAAGTGAAACAAAAAATGCACAAGCAGCGTATGATTTTGTTGAATGGTTAGTGTCACCTGAAAATCAATTGAAATCATTCCAAAGCAATGGATTATTCCCATCTGCTCCATCTGTTTATGATATGGAAGAGTTTAAAGCAAACGAAGATAAGTTCTTTGGTGGTCAAATAACTTCTTCTGTTTTTGCAGAAGCAGCTCAAGATATTGAAGGTGCTGTTTATAAAGGTGAAAAATACTTCCCAATTCATCAGGAAATACTAAATGCCCTAAAAAATGTTCAAAACAAGGGTGCAGATCCAGAAAAAGAATGGAAAGACGCCGTTAAGCGCGCACAAGATTTAATTAGTCGTTAATTTCATTCAGGGTTTATAGGATATGGTGACCCTATTTGGGCACCATATCCTACTTTAAAAAGGAAAGAGGCGTGAAAATGAATGCTATAAGAGCTAAGGAAAAAATAAAAAAGAAGAGGTACATGTCAGAAGCAAAAAAAGACATGATATCAGGTTATTTATATATAGCGCCTTTCTTCATTATTTTTGCGATAATTGGGTTATACCCTGTCCTGTTTAGTATTTTCTTGGGGTTCCAAAAATGGAACGGATTGAGCCCAATGACCTTTGCTGGATTAGATAATTTTAGAGTCGTTTTAACTGACCCTCTTTTTTGGAAGGCGGTCTATAATACAATAGTTATGGGAATTATGGGCACGGCGCCCCAAATCGTATTTGGAATCCTTTTTGCCTATTTATTAAACTTAGCCTTTCTCAAATTTAAAAACTTCTTTAGGGTTACAATCTTTATGCCTTACATTACTTCGATGGTTGCAGTAGCCCTCATATTTAGTGTCCTATTTAGTGACCATGAATCCTCATTAGCCAATTATGTTTTAAGTTTAGCTGGTCTTGACCCTGTCCATTGGGGAACTTCAGAATGGGGTACGAAAATTGCGATTTCAATTATGGTTTTTTGGAGATGGGTTGGATATAACACGATTATTTATCTTGCGGGTATACAAAGTATTTCAAATGATTTATATGAGGCTGCAACAATCGATGGAGCAAATAAGTTTCAGCAACTTATATATATTACCATGCCGATGCTGAAGCCTTTTATCGTATTAACTGTATTCACCTCAACTGTTGGAGCCCTGCAACTATTTTCAGAACCAACGATATTTTTAGGAACCAGTGCATTTACAAGAGATGAGGCAATGACCATTGTTATGTACTTGTATCGCGATGCATTTAAATTACAATCCTTCGGAACGGCATCTGCAACAGCCATTATTTTATTGGTCATAATTGTCTTCTTTGCGACTATTAATACTTTACTAACATCTGGATTTGGCAGGAAAAAGAGGGGTGAAAACGAATGAGTAAACAGATAAAAAGGAAAAAAGTATCAACTGGTAGGATATTTACTTATTTATTTTTATTCCTTGCATCTTTATTATCTTTATTCCCGTTTTATTGGATGTTTGTAATGGCTACTAGCCCTAGCTCGGCGTATAACTCCGTGCCTCCAACAATTACACCAGGCAATATGTTAATAGAAAACTTTAAAAAGGTACTAAATCAAATTGATTTTTTTCATGCAATGTGGAATTCATTTATCATTTGTGCCGTTGTTACGGTTGTTGTTCTAATTATAAGTTCACTTGCGGGTTTTGCGTTTGCTAAATTTAAATTCCCTGGAAAAAACGCATTGTTTATCACAATCTTATTAACGATGATTATACCGCCACAATTAGGTTTAATCCCGCAATTTTTCTTAATTTCTAAAGCTGGACTTCTAGATACGTTACCGGGAGTAATGGTCTTATTCTTTTTGAATCCACTCGGAATATTCCTAATGAGGCAATATGTCAGTCAATCTGTACCAGATGAGTTAATTGAAGCTGCAAAATTAGATGGTTGTTCGAATTTTAGAATTTATAGAAGCATCGTCCTTCCTATTATTTTACCAGCCTTTGCTACTTTAGGAATTATCGTTTTTACAGCTGTTTGGGGAGAGTTCTTATGGCAGTTTACCGTACTTAGAGATCCGGAAAACTATACCATTCAGGTTGCCTTAGCACAATTAAGCAATACGCGTAATATAGACTTTGGCATGATTCTTTCCGGTGTTTTCTGGGCAACCATACCATTACTGCTTGTTTTCTTATTCTTTAACCGTTTATTTATCTCGAGTATTACGGAAGGATCTGTAAAATAATCCATTTGATAGCGCGTTATATGTTTGATTCAGGAACTAAATCCAAGTAAGCTAACAATAAGTAAATAATCTTTCCTAGGGAAATAGAAGGGATCAAGATGAGTCTAACGATAAAAGATATTGCGAAAATGGCAGGAGTATCCGCTGCGACTGTCTCAAAGGTACTAAACAATTATGGTGGAATTAGTAAAGAAACGAAGCTAAAGGTAATGGATGTAATAACCAAAGTAGATTACAAGCCAAACTTTTCAGCACGGTCTCTTGCTACAAAAAGATCAAATCTCATTGGGTTGATTTATGCAGGGAAAATAAATGTTGATATGACCCATCCTTACTTTAATGAGGTGATTTCATCATTTAAAAAGAATATAGGACTATTAGGTTATGATATACTCATGTTTTCTAATGAACAATTTAATCAGGATAATGGTAGCTATGTAGCAAGATGCAGACATTTCCAGGTGGATGGATGCCTTGTCATCGCTGGAGAAGAAGTTGAAGATGCTATTTACGAATTAGCTAAGGGAGACATCCCTTGTATGGGTATTGATATAGAATTACAAGGGCCAAGGGCTAGTTATTTAATGACGGATAATATCAATTTGTCTAGAAAAGTAGTTGAGTATTTTTATCTGAATTCCGTTAGAACGATTGGCTATATTGGAGGAAGACGTGTTTCGACGATATCTAATTTCCGGAAACAGGGATTTCTTGAAGCAATGAATCAATTTGGACTTGAGATTAGGGACGAATGGATAAAGTATGGTGATTTTCATGAAGAAAGTGGATACCGAGCAATGAAACAAATTTTGAAAACAAACACCTACCCAGAGGCAATCTTTGCAGCTTCAGATCTTATGGCTCTGGGCGCATTAAGAGCTATTAAGGAAGAGGGATTGAGGGTTCCTCACGA
>JAQSXG010000229.1 GCA_029256785.1 Neobacillus sp. | reverse complement strand
TGATACAGTACCTTTTTTGAAATTCGTTTTTTCAGGATTGATAAGTTCTGGAATAGACATAGCGATTTGACGATCGGATGCAGTACCTGCACCTGTTCTATGAAGTTGAGTTGTAATATAATGATAATCATGTTTATTAATTATTGTAACGTCTGCTTCACCAGACTTTAGTAATTTCTCTAGTTTCTTACCTGTGATTATTCCACCGTATCCAGCACCTAATATAACAATTTTTGGCTTTCTCATAATAATCCTCTCCCTATTTCATAAATGAAATTTATCTATTTTTTATAATGTGAAGTATTTCACATATACTTTTAAAAAATATAGAGCTGGTAGCTCTTTGTATTGTGAATTGTTTCACATATCTTCTATATTCATAGAATACGGGATTTCGTTTAAATTAACAAGTAGTTTTTTCCTAGAAATATGTCGAAATGGTAAATTTTTTTTCATTTAAAAGGGAATGATAAATTCGTGCCAATAAATATGGTTGAATTTTCAAGAATACTGTTTTGGAAAGGTGAGAAGTAATGAAACTAAGAAAGCTGTTATTCGTACTGGCATTGTTACTTGCTGTCCCAGGCTTAAATTCTGTGAATGCAGAGATGTCTGATAAGGTTAAGCAGGGGGAAAATGAGGATAAGGAATGTGACTGTGAACATCAGGAGGACATGCACAAGGATTGGCAAGCTAAAATGAAAGAAAGGGAAAAGAATCTTTTAACTTGGGTTGACCAATATACGCCGGATAAAAAGGCAGAATGGACCCAAGTAATAGAAGAGAAAAAAGCCCTTCGTAATAAATGGTTAAGCCCTGAGTTTGCTGAAAAACGCGAGAAGTGGAAGCAAGAGAAAATGGCAAAAATACAGGAGTTAAAAAAGCAATTTGAAGAGGGAAAGTTAACTAAGGAAGAGTTTGTTAAAAAAGCACATGGCGGAAAAGATTTAGGACATTTTAAAACCTATCATGAACTTAAAAATGCAGTTGCGGCCAAGGATGAAAAGCAAGCTGCAACACTTTTAAACCAACTACTCGACCAGGCAAAACTACACAACGATAAAATGAAAGAAATGATGAATCAGTAACAATAAAAAAACGTCAATTTAATAAGGATTGACGTTTTTATTATTTTTTAATGCGTTGTTATTTGAAACACCTGGAGCGCGCATATCAAAAAGCAACACTTAAAAATAATTTATTAAAAGAATGTACACCGGGTACAATATAGTGTGCAGAATTCCAAGGAGGTTTTACCTATGGCCAGAAGAAACTTAATGATGACAACCGTAGCACTAGGTGCCGCGTATTTACTTAGAAATGAAAAAGCACGCAATAAATTAATTCACCAGTTCCAGTCGTTTGCAAAAAAATCTAAAAGATAAAAAAAAGCAAGATGCGATTGATTTGCATCTTGCCTTTTTTATAATGATTATTATTAAACAAGTTTGGATTGGACGTAAAAATACAATAATTTTGCTGTATTTTCAATAGAGTCCCTATGAGTCCGCTCAAAGGCATGTGATGAATCGATACCAGGACCAATCAGCCCATGAACGATGTCATGCCCAGCACGGATGGCTGCCGATGCATCAGATCCATAAAATGGATAGATATCAAGCTTATACTCGATGTTGTTTTCCTCGGCGAGACGAACTAAGTTTTTTCTTAATTCAAAATGATAAGGGCCCGTTCCATCCTTTACACAGATGGACACGGTATATTCGTCTGTTGACTGTCCATCCCCCATTGCCCCCATATCAACTGCTAAGTATTCCACCGTTTCAGGCGTAATATTGGAATTTCCTCCATACCCAATCTCTTCATTATTAGAAATTAAAAAATGTGTAGTGTGAGGCAATTCGACCTTTTCGGTTTTGATCTGCTTTATTAGTTGCAGTAAAATCGCAACGCTGGCTTTATCATCTAAATGGCGTGATTTTATAAAGCCGCTTGGTGTTACCTCCACCCGGGGGTCAAAGGAAATAAAATCACCAACCTCTATTCCTAAGGCTCTTACATCTTCTGCATTATGTACTTTTTCGTCAATCCGCACTTCCATATTTGCCTGATTACGTTCTGCTTTTCCGGCATCTTTATATACATGGACGGAGGTTTGGTGCATAAGAATTGTACCAGTGAATGTCTTTCCGCTACTGGTTTCAATTTGACAATATTCACCCTCAATTGAGTTGAATTTAAAACCTCCAATTAAATCAAGCCGCAGCCTTCCGTTTGATTTAATCTCCTTAACCATCGCGCCAAGTGTATCCACATGGGCCGTCAGAAGACGGTGCTGTTTTGAATCCTTGCCCTCTAAGGTAGCAATTAACCCGCCTTTACGGTTCCTTTTTGTTTCCACTTTTAAATCGGCAAGAAATTTCTCCACATAGGTAATCACTTCATTTGTATTACCTGATGGACTAGGTATCGAAACCAAATCCACTAGTAAACTCATCGTTTCATCAAGATTCTTGTTAGTCAAAACCAAATCCCCTTTCTAAAAAGACCATCAATTTAGTATACATCTATTTTCTAAAACCACGAAGAGAAAAGTGTCAATTTTTTAATGCTTCTCGCATAAGTTTATGAGTGATGATTAATATTTTTTTCGAAGAAATGAATGAGTAATTAGCCAATTAACAGGGGGAGAAAAATGACCAGACTTGAACTTTATCACGATAAACCGAAGCCGTTTTCTTGGAAGGGGCCATTTTTTTTCATACTTACGTTTATTATATTAACTGTGGGATTCTTAGTGTTTCGCCATTACTATCAGAGTACGATAAAAATTGAAGCACCAGCGGAGAACTTAGGCTCGAAAGTTGTTATCCATCTCCCTAATGGGCAAGAAGTCTTTACCTATGAGAATTTAATTATCGAAAAAGATGGAAAAACCTATTATAAAGGTGAGCGTAATACGATTGACTTAACTGGAGGATCCGTTGCTTACGAAAACTGGGAATAACAAAGAAAGACTGGCAACTGCCAGTCTTTCCTCATTTAAACCAACCTTTCTTTCTAAACCATATGTACATCCCTAAACCAACAAGTAACATAATAAAAAGAATCATAAAATAGCCGTATTTCATGTATAATTCTGGCATGTTTTGAAAGTTCATACCATAAATTCCGGCGATGAAGGTGAGGGGCATAAAGATAGTGGTGATGACCGTTAAAACCTTCATTACATGGTTGGTTTGATGTGAATTTAATGAAATGTAGCTATCACGAATATCCATGGTTAATTCACGGTTGGCTTCAATCATTTCTGTAAGTTTTAACAAATGGTCATGGATATCTGAGAAATATTCTATTCTATCTTTTGTCCCTGTAAGTCTTTGTGAATTAATAATCCTGTACACTAGATCTCTCATTGGAGTGATTGCATGTCTTAAAGAGAGTAGGCCATGCCTGGTGTCAAATAACTCCTCTAGTAATGCTTCCATACTTCTTTGTTTCGGATTCTGATCAATTTCATTTAAGGTATCTTCAATTTGATAGACATGAGGGAAGTAATTGTCGACCATTTTATCGAGTGCATGGTAGAACACCAAATAGGGGTTCCACTCTTTCATACTAGTTGAGAGGCTACAGCGCTTCCACACCTCATCAATCTCAATTGAGGGGTTTCTGTGGAAAGTAACAATAAACTTATCAGAGAGGAAAAAGTTTATTTCCTCTCTTTGTTTCGTGAACTGGTTTAATGCCTGGGTAACAAAAAAAGTATAGTCTTGATAATAGTCAAGCTTTGGTCGCTGCAACGTAAATATACAATCCTCAATCGCGAGAGGGTGGAAATCGAGCGGGTTACTTAGGAACTCAATTTCATTTTCAGATGGTTGATGAAAATCAATCCAGAACCAAAGATATTCGCCTTTTACTAACTCAACAATTGGCAAGTCTTTAACCAATTGATGTTCTTGATTTATTGCAATTGTTCTAATCATAATACACCTATTTCTTCCATACTTTTTATATACATAATAACCTCTTCTATAAGATTTTTCAAAAATGATTTTCTAGCTGGAGGACAGCACTGTTTAGTATAATTTTCTACTCGTCGAGGAAAGGTAACTTATAAAGGTAGAATTTGAGAGGTTAATAATGTCATAACTATCCTATCATTAAATTCAAAGTGAAAACTGATGTACAAATTGAAGATACAGGGCTAGTAGAATGAAAAAAAGAGGTATTCCGTAAACCGGATTACCTCTTTCATTTATCATCCATTTATACAGTTGTAGCTTCAGCCTTCTTGCGCATGGATTGTGGAATATATACACAGAAAGGTTCGCTTTCCATATAGTCACCAGTAACCGCGTAGGTTCTAGAACGGGAACCTCCACAAATTTTATTATATTCGCAGACACCGCATTTACCTTTATAGTTATCAGGCTGTCGAAGCTCTTTAAACACCTTTGATTCCCGATAAATCTCAGCTAGAGGGGTATCACGAATGTTGCCGCCAACGATTGGAAGCAATCCGCTTGGCATTACATCTCCAATGTGGTTAACGAAGGCAAAGCCATTTCCATCATTAACACCTTTTGGTGCACGCTTTAACCCATCATGCATGGAAGCAAAATCAGTTGTAATAGTGTCTTCATAATGAATTTCGCCTTTTTCAATAACATGATCGCGAGCTTTCTCTTGTAACACAACTCGGCGGTAATGCTGTGCTGCAGTTGTTTTAATGTCATATGGAGCGGTTTTACTTAATTGATATAACCAGCGGAATACTTTTTCGTGCTCAGCTGGTGTAATACAAGCGTCCATTTGACCTCTTCCAGTTGGAACGAGTAAGAAAATATACCACATGACGGCACCAAGTTCTTCTACAAGCTTTGACATTTCTTCAAGGTGGTCGTAATTATAACGTGAAATGACCGTATTAATTTGTAATGGCATACCCAATTCTTTTAAGTACTTAATTTTTTCAACCGTTAGGTCGAATGAACCAGGTACTCCACGGAATTTGTCGTGAATTTCTGCTGTAGGTGCGTCAAGACTTAAGCCCCAGCGAGAAAGACCAACTTCCTTCGCACGTTGCATTTTTTCTTTCGTAACATTTGGAGTGGCACTAGGAGTCATGCTAACGCGCATACCTTTTTTTACTGCATAATCTGCAAGCTCAAAAAGGTCCTCTCGCATCATACAATCCCCGCCTGAGAAGACAAGCATTGGATTATCCATTTCATAAATTTGATCGATTAGATTTATTCCCTCTTCATGTGTTAGTTCCCTAGGGTCTGGAGTTAACTGCGCATCTGCACGGCAGTGAACGCATTTCAGTTGGCAAGCTCTAGTTACTTCCCAGATTACTATAAAAGGGTTTACGTCATAATCGATACCCTTGCCCATTCCATGAGGGTGACCCATACTGTGTGGATGTCCCATAGCATGAGGATGTCCTTTACTAATTCCTTGCATTGTCATCACCATGATTTCATTTATATTTTTAAAACTATAAAAAATGTTTCTATAGGTTTATTATAAGTTTCTCAATCAACCGTGGATGATTTGTTTGTTACAATATTTCTACATTCACTTATTGATAAATCCTACTAATTCAAGGTTTACAAGGTGTTTAGGTGATAAAACGTCATTCTCTTAGAAGGTAAAGGTTCCTAATTAAGGTAAAGTAAGATATTATTAAAAAATCTGAAAATAAGTAGTTTATGAAATAGGGAGGAACCTTTATACTTAAATTAGAATAATTAACCATTTAGTAGCTTAATATAGAAATGTTAATGCTTAATTTCCTATTTCAAACAGCAGGCTTGGAGGTATACATGCTAGATTCTAGATTATTTAATGAGATTTTCTTCCAGTCAACAATTCCTCAAACGATAGCAGCTAGAGATTTTTCACAATGGGTTTATAATCCAGCATTTTGTAATTATTTAGGCTATTCACATGATGAATTAAAGGGTATTTCAGTTCAGGATGTTTCCCATCCTGAAGATATGGAATTAGATAGTATCTTATTTGCTGAAACATTGAGTGGTGAGAGAAATGAATATCAGATTGAAAAAAGGTATATTCATAAGTCAGGTGTAATAATAACCGGCATTTTGAATGTTTCAAAAGTCCAAGACAAGACGACAGGGGAAGAATTTTTCCTTGGGCAAATACTAGATATAAGTGAAAAAAAACAAATTGAAAATATTCTAAGAAATCGCGAGCAAAAATACCGCCTTCTGGCTGAACACTCATCTGATGTCATTATGTCTCACGATCTAGATTTTACATTTAAGTATATTTCCCCTTCGGTGCAAGCGATTCTTGGTTATAAACCTGATGAAATGGTAGGTAAAAAACCTAAAGAATTTATTCATCCAGAGGATAGGAAGGAATTGAGGGAACAGCCGCCTTTTAATCGTACTCACAATTCGAGAGTTGTGACCTACCGATTCCGTAAAAATGACGGGACATACATTTGGCTAGAATCGACCATAAAGGCATTATTTAATGAATCGACAGATCAAATAAAAGAAATTATTACTGTATCAAGGGATATACAATTACGGATGGAAACGTATGAACGGTTTCAGAAGTCTGAAAAGTTAGCGGTTGTTGGACAAACGGCAGCGGCGGTGGCCCATGAAATACGGAATCCATTAACAGCAATTAAAGGATTTATGCAATTATTCTCAACAGAAAAAGAAATAAACCCAGCATTTGTTACAATTATTTTGGATGAATTAGACCGTGTTGAAACCATTATTTCGGAATTTTTAACCATGGCAAAACCACATGCTGAAAAATCAGTCAGCATTCGGATTGATCACATCATGGAACAGGTCATCCAATTATTACAAACACAAGCATTAATGAAAAATAAAGAGCTAAATATTAGAATACTAGATCCAATGTCACCAATAACAGGCGATCCCAATTCATTAAAACAGGTTTTCATGAATGTTATTCAAAATTCACTTGATGCAATAACAGAGCTAGGTAAAATCGACATTAGTATTTTTGCTGATCCAAACGGGATAAATGTGAAAATAACCGATAATGGCTGCGGAATATCAAAGGAGCGAATATCGAAACTTGGTGAACCTTTTTACTCTACTAAAGAAAAAGGAACGGGACTTGGCTTAATGACAAGCTATCGGATTATCGCAAACCATAATGGAAAGATTAGTGTTGAAAGCACAGAAGGGGAGGGA
>JAQSXG010000228.1 GCA_029256785.1 Neobacillus sp. | reverse complement strand
AATGAAATAGGAAGGTTTGACATTTCACAATTGAAGAAGTATAATTTTGAATAACATTTTAATATAGTTTCTTTAAAAGCTGTGAACAGGAAGAGTATTACGGGAATAGAACCGTACAGAGAGTGGGGAATGCTGAGAACCTGCAGGGAGTTGTCGGAAGAAAATCACCTGAGAGCTGATGACTGAATGTTTAGTAGGTTAATCCGTATTCCTGCGTTAAAGGATAAGGTATGCAGTACCTGAGAAGAATATGAAGGTGGTATAACGAAGTAAACGCTTCGTCCTGACTAAGGGACGAAGTTTTTTTGTTCTTATAGATATTCTCTGGTATACAAGACTTTGAAGCGCTCAATGAAAAGGAAGGGGCAGAACATGTATAAGAAAGTAAGTCCAAAGAATAATTTTGTGGAAATGGAAAAATCAATACTGGCCTTGTGGGAAGAGAAAGAGGTCATTGCTAAAAGTTTTAATATGAACGAGGGCAAGGAGTATTTTACGTTTTACGATGGACCGCCGACTGCGAACGGCACTCCGCACATCGGTCACGTTGTTACCCGGGTTATAAAAGATCTCATTCCACGGTATAAAGTCATGAAGGGATATAGGGTTTTGAGAAAAGCGGGCTGGGATACACATGGCCTGCCGGTTGAGCTTGAAGTTGAGAAAAAGCTGGGTATTTCCGGCAAGCCGGAAATTGAAAAATATGGCGTTGA
Organism: Neobacillus sp.; assembly: GCA_029256785.1. Classification (GTDB taxonomy): domain Bacteria; phylum Bacillota; class Bacilli; order Bacillales; family Cytobacillaceae; genus Neobacillus. The sequence continues at coordinate 6,489 of JAQSXG010000228.1, read as the reverse complement.
AGATTTTGTGAAGAAATGTAAAGAAAGTGTGTTTACCTATGCTACCCAATGGAAGGAAATGTCGGAGCGGGTGGCATTTTGGATTGACATGGAAAATCCGTATGTTACCTACCATAATGAATATATTGAATCGGTTTGGTGGTCGTTAAAGCAGCTTTGGAATAAAGATTTATTATATAAGGGACACAAAATTGTTCCGTATTGCCCGCGGTGCGGCACCGCTTTGTCTTCCCATGAAGTGGCACAGGGATATAAAGATGTAAAAGACAATTCGGCCTATGTCAAATTTAGACTCAAAGGGGAAACCACCGCTATTCTCGTTTGGACGACTACCCCGTGGACGCTGCCCAGCAATGTGGCATTGGCTGTTAATCGGACCTATGATTATGTTGAAGTCACCAATAAAGCGGAGCATTTAATCCTGGCGAAAGAGCTGTTAAATTGTCTGGAGGGCGAATACGAGCTGGTACGCGAGTTCAAAGGGGAAGAACTGTTAGGCAAGGAATATGAGCCTATGTTTCGTTTCGCTCAACCGGAGAAAAAAGCCTATTATGTTGTACATGGTGATTTTGTTACCCTGAGTGATGGTGCAGGAATTGTGCATATTGCTCCGGCTTATGGGGAAGATGATAACCGGGTTGGGCAAAAACATGATCTGCCACTCGTAAATCTGGTGGATGCGCAAGGTAATTTTGTGGAAGAAGTGACTCCCTGGCAGGGGATGTTTGTCAAGAAAGCTGATGAAAAAATACTGGCATTCTTAAAAGAAAACGGTGTTCTGTATAAAGCGGAAAAATATCTGCACTCCTATCCATTCTGTTGGCGCTGCGATACCCCGCTTTTATATTATCCCCGCGTATCCTGGTTTGTCAGAATGTCATCGCTGCGGGATAAGCTCTTAGAAAATAACGACAAGATTAACTGGTATCCGGATAACATCAAAAAAGGACGTTTCGGCAATTTCCTGGAAAACGTAATAGACTGGGGTCTCAGCCGTGAGCGTTACTGGGGCACACCTTTGCCGATTTGGGAATGCGAATGCGGACATAGGGAATGCATCGGCAGTATAGCGGAACTCAAGGAAAAAGGTCTGAATGTGCCTGATGATATCGACCTGCATAAGCCGTATATTGACAAAATGCAGATGAATTGCTCTCATTGCGGTAAAAAGATGCAGAGAGTCAGCGAAGTTATTGACTGCTGGTACGATTCCGGGTCAATGCCATTTGCCCAACATCACTATCCGTTTGAGAACCAAGAATTATTTGAGCAAAACTTCCCGGCACAGTTTATCTCCGAGGCTGTTGACCAGACGCGCGGCTGGTTCTATACTCTGCTGGCTATTTCCACTGCTGTTTTTGGTAAGAGTTCGTTTGAAAATTGCGTTGTACTGGGGCATGTACTCGATAAACACGGCCTAAAAATGTCTAAACATAAAGGTAATGTCCTGAATCCGTTTACCGTGTTGGACAATCAAGGTGCCGATGCCCTGCGTTGGTACTTCTATACTGCCAGTGCTCCCTGGCTGCCTTCACGTTTTTATGAAGAGGCCGTAATTGAGGCGCAGCGTAAATTTATAAATACGTTGTGGAATGTTTATTCCTTCTATGTGCTATATGCGGGAATCGATCAATTTGATCCGTTGAAATATCAGGGTAGACAAAGTAGTCATGTCATGGACAAGTGGATTATCTCTAAGCTTAACACGCTGATTAATAAAGTCGATGAGTATTTAGATGCTTATAAAATTACCGGTGCTGCGCAGTTGATTGAAGAATTCACTGATGAACTTTCCAACTGGTATGTGCGGCGTAACAGAGTGAGATATTGGTCCATGGAAATGACCGATGACAAAATTGATGCCTATTTCACTTTGCACACAGTACTGAAAAATCTGGTGGTTGTAGCTGCTCCGTTTGTGCCGTTCATCACCGAGGAAATTTATCAAAACCTAGTATTCGGTATCAACTCAAAGGCACCGGAAAGCGTACATTTATGCCTGTGGCCCGAATATGATGAAACGCTGGTTGATGCCAAACTGGAAAAAGAAATGGAACTGGCTTACAAGATTTGTGGACTAGGCCGCAGTGTGAGAAACCTCGCCAATATCAAAAACAGACAACCGCTTCCCAAGATGCTTGTCAGCACAAATGAACTGCCGGACTATTATGTTGACATCATTAAAGAAGAACTCAATATCAAAGAAATAGTGGTAAATGCTAATATGTCCGATTATGTAAGTTATACAGTCAAACCCAATTTGCCGGTGCTGGGGAAGACTTACGGTAAATTGCTGGCGGGTATCAAAAAAACAATTGCCGAAGCCAATCAGATGGAACTGGCACTTAAAATTTCTGCAGGACAAAGCATTACAATTGATGTTGATGGAACTTCAATTGAGCTTAACAGTGACAATCTCTTGGTAACTATGAACGGCTTGGAAGGGTTTGCTGTTGCCAGCGAGGGTGAAGTGGGTGTAGTATTGGACACCCATATTTCGGAAGAATTAAAAACCGAAGGTTACGCGAGAGAGATTATTAGTAAGCTGCAAAACATGAGAAAAGACAGTTCATTTGAAGTTGTTGACAAAATTACAATCTATATGGCTGGTAACGATTTACTCGAAACAATTGTACAGCAATATAAAGAGTACATTATGAGTGAAACACTTGCTGTGGATATTGTATTTAATGCGAAATGTGACTATACTGAGGTAAATATTAACGGCGAGAAATTGCAGTTGGCAGTAGAACGACAGTAGGGTGAATGCGCAAGAAAGTGCTTTTGGGTATATCTGGGTGATTCTGATTCACGTTTAAATGAGAAAATTGGTCAAATTATTTACTAACGTCTATTTGACAGTGGTGCCATGTTCATTAAAGTAACATTATTGCAGGAAATAGGTAAATTATCGATGTAGAGCCGTAGCTATATTATAGCTATGGCTCTTTTATGGTGTATGTATAGGTTCAAGGAGGTTTAAATGAGTATTTTAGATAAACCCAGTCCAGAATGGTATAAAAAAGATATGATCACTTGATATACAAAATATGCCTTGGGGTGAATACACTAAAGATGGTATCTTGTTGCCTTAACTCACAAAAGGTGGCATAATTTAATCGTCGAAGCATCTGCAAAGACGGGCTTGTTTGTAGGAGGTAATGCCATGAGACAATTTGGTAATTATATAATTACGTTTCTAATTTTCGGAGCCTTCATGTACTATGTACTGCCCATGTTCCGCAAAGACATGACGACTCAGCAACGGCTGATCAAGACGATCTGGGGATCACTGGTGTTTACTCTTGTTAAAGTGATACTTGATTTTCTCCCGCCTTTTTAGTGAAATGCACCTTTTCGGCCATAGGAAACAAGGGAGAAGGTTTCTTTTGCTTATGAATATGTAAAAATCGTGGTTTATCTTGTAAAATTTTTTTTGAGCTTGACAATAAATAATTATACTATTATATTAGTTATATGAAACTAATTAATTGAGAGGTATTCCCTTATGCCACAAGAGGAAGTAATTGTTAAAGCGATAAATATCATATCAGAGTCGATGCGTGAAAGCATGCGCAGATATAAGGAGAATACCCAGAATTCAAAAGAATTATTTAATTTATCAATAACCCAGTTGCATTATCTACATGTAATAAGGGAACGAACTAACACTACAATTACTGAGATTGCAGAAATATTTGGTGTACAAAAATCCACAGTTACTGTAACAGTTAATAAACTTTTACAGTGTGGATTTATTGAAAAAATTACATCAAAAAGCGATTTGCGTGTAGTGTATGTGAGTTTGACAGAAAAAGGTAAGGAAGTAATTGAATTAGAAGATCAGGGCTATCGTCAGTTTGCTGCTTATATTTTAGCAATGCTGGACGAAGAAGAACAAAGCACGTTTACTTTTCTTTTAAATAAAGTCACAAATAATATTACCCGCAGCTAGCGGGTTTATATAAAATTAAAAGTTAGTTTTCTGAAACTAATTATATGTAGAATTTTAAGGAGGAACTTATGAAAATAGTAAAATGTCTTTTTTATGTTGTGGTCATGCTAATGATTAGTGTCGGAGTACCTGTTAGTTGCTATGCTAGTGAATATAAAGATATTAAAACGCAAGAAATATTTTTGATTGTTATAGATAGTTCAAAAGAAACCTATGGTACACAACTTAAAAATGAAGTATATTCTCAATTGCGAAATCAGTTAAAGGTTTCAGTGAACAAAGAAAGCGAAATTAAACATCAAAGTGTAAACAGTGAAATTAGCAAAATAAATTGGGCCGAAAAAGCTGAGTTATTGGAACTGGCCAATCAGACTGGATCCAATCAGATATTGGTAGTAGAAATATTACCAAGTAAATCTGATTTTAGCGATATTTTAATTTATAAGTCGATCAAGTCAGAAGCCACACTCAGAATTCGCTTGTTTGATGCTGTAAAAAAGCAGTACATATTAACTGAAGAGGTAGCAGGAACAGGAGTAAACAAAACGTATATTCCGTATACCTCTGTGGGGAAAAAGACGACAGTATGGGAAGCCGTACAGAATGCGACGAAGGCTGCAGCACGAGAAATCAATCAAAGTGAGGAGAGTCGCTAAGCAATATACATTTCCAGCTTAGGAGGCAAGCTGATGAACAGGCGGCAATTTATTACCTACAGCGGCAGTGCTCTTATCATGGCAGGAGGAGTTTCCATGTTTAAGTCACTGGACCAATTACAGACAGTTGAGAGGGAGAAAACTCCTTCTTTTACAGTGGGACTGGAAACGGAGATAGCTGATATAGTATACCTCGCTGCATTAGCTCCCAGCGGACATAATGTACAACCCTGGACAGTAAAGATAATTACCAGCCACCATTGGATAATTGGTACAGATAGTAGCCGATGGCTGCCGGCTGTTGATCCGGAAAATCGGGAAATGATGATTTCAATAGGAGCTTTTTTGGAGAACCTTGCAGCGGCAGCAAGCAGCAAGGGGTATAAAGCAGAAATTCAAATCATTGCCCAAAGCACAAAAGATCAGGAGATCGCAGATGTAAAATTGTATAAGATAGGTTATTCTAGTAATTCTCTCATTCAGCAGATTGAATTGCGTAGGACTTTAAGAAATAATTTTCTGACAAGAGAATTATCTAATGAGGATATTATATTAATTACGCAGGGATATCAAGGAGATTTCCTCTATTATCCAAGAAACTCGAAAGAAAGTAAGGTTTTGACGGAAGGAACTATCTTAGCGAATGAAGTACAAGCATATCGCGATCCTGCTCAACAGGAATTGGCAGGATGGATTCGATGGTCAAATCAAGACAGCAGGCGGTATGGAAATGGATTAACTCCGGAAACAATGGAAATCGAAGGGTTCTCACGCTGGTATGTAAAAAATTTTTATACGCATCAATCTGTACTAGAAAAAGAATTTCGGGAAGCAACAATTAAGAAGATTAAGGAGCAATCAACAACTGGCAGTGGCTGGCTGGTGCTTACCAGTAAAGATGCAACTGTTTCTGAATTGATTCAAACTGGGCGAAATCTCCAACGAATCTGGCTAATGGTAAGGGATAGAAAAATTGCACTTCATCCGATGACCCAAGTGATAGAGGAGGCAGCAACTGCTAAAGAGCTTTCATCAATGTTAGGCATTACCGGCGACATACAACTGGTGTTGCGTGTAGGGTATGTCAACCATTATCCCCGTCCGGTGAGCCTGCGAATGCCATTGCAGAAGATAATTTTATAAATGGGTGGCAACGCGGATTCCTTTCGTCCCATATGGTTTGTATGGGTTCGGGAGGATTTTTATTTTCCTGAACTGATCAGTAGAAAATGGATATAGTATCTTGCAAGGAGGAGAAAAGTTCAAATGAGATATCAAAAGCTATGATCTTCTTTGACGATTCGATTGTACGTGTGGCATGTTATGGAAGTGATTTTATGAGGTCGCAAAGCCAGATAAACTATGGCTTTGACAGATATTGAAATGGCATGTTCTGGAACAATTTAATGGCATGTAATAGAACAATAAAACGCCTACGAAGCCAGTATGTATGTATAAGGAGTTCAACTTTGAACATGACAGTGGTGCCATGTTCATTAAAGTAACACTTATTTTTGAAATAATTTCGAGAACTGTATCATTGGAACCGACGAAAAAATGGCATCAATCCTTATGAAGTATGAGTTGAGGCTAGAAACTGATTTAGCACCCTATTGACTTGTTATAATCAATAGGGTATGATTTCATTAATTTAATATCTGCATAATGAAGATTTGCGATATCCGCATTTTGGAGTATAAGAAATAAAAGCTACGATAAGAATTAGTAGCAATCAGGATGCCAAACAGAAAGTCACCGGGTGATGAGAGGTGCATGGATACTGATTGTGAATACATCTTGGAGCTTCGCACCGAACGAATTTACCCAGTAGGCTGCGACGGGAACTTGTACCCGTTATCGTACTAGAGTATCTCATCT
>JAQSXG010000227.1 GCA_029256785.1 Neobacillus sp. | reverse complement strand
GTTTAAGTTGATCCAATCAGGAAGTTTCACAAAGAAATAAAATGCTCCATCTGGTTTGACCACATCTAATCCGATAGAGATTAGGCGTTTATATACAAATTCACGTCTTTTACTATACTCTGCTTTCATTGGAATAGCATCATTAATACCATCTGTAAGAGCGGCCAAAGCAGCTTTTTGAGCAATCGAAGTGGCACAGGAAACATTGTATTGGTGAACTTTTAAGATATGTTTTGTAATATTTTCAGGCGCAAATAATAATCCAATTCTCCAGCCTGTCATAGAGTGGGATTTAGACAATCCATTAATCACAATCGTTTGTTCCTTTAAAAAAGCAGCAATGGATTTATGTTGCTGATCGTATATAAGTTCACTGTATATTTCATCTGCAAGGATGAAAATATCTTTTCCTCTTATGTAGGAGGCAAGTTCTTGTAGCTCTTGTTCCGTTAAACTCACACCCGTTGGATTGGAGGGATATGGCAGAACGATACACCTGGTTTTTTCCGTAATATATGGTTTGATTACATCCAGGGTAAAACGGAACTGATTAGGTCTTATATCAACATGCACTGGAACAGCCCCGCACAAGCGTATGATGGGTTCGTAACCAGGATAGATGGGACCAGGTAAAATCACCTCTGTACCTTCTTCTAGAATTGTTCTAAAGGTAATATCGATTGCTTCGCTAGCACCTACAGTAACGATTACCTCTGATAAGGGGTCGTATGTAAGATTATACTTCTTTTCAACAAAATCACAGGCTGCTTTTCTTAACTCTAACACGCCTGCATTATGTGTATAGGTAGTAAAATCAGTTTCTATTGCCTGAATACCAGCCTGTTTGACATGACTAGGTGTTTGAAAATCGGGTTGGCCAATTGTTAGAGAAATAACATCCTCAATTTGTGAGACCAAATTATAAAATTTTCTTATACCCGATACCTCGATCCCTTTAACCCTTAAATTGATTAAGTGCTCCACCTGATTCATCCTTCCATAAATATGAATACTACTGATTATAAACAGATTTTTAGTAACATTCTACAAATTATGAAGGGAAAATCATAGAAAAACAGCCTGAAAGTCATTCAGGCTGTTTTTGTTTGTATTTTTATAGTATAAATTTTTTAATAACCATAGTCCCAGTCAACTTCATCCTCATGCCAGAATACTGGTGATACAGAGCCAAAGTCAACCACTTTATTATCTAATTTACAGTTACAATGGTCACAGCCACATTGGTGTTTTATTTCTTCAAATACAGAATGCTCAACATCTTCAATAAATGTAATATTCAGCTCTTGAAAAAGAATAGCAGTTCCTTTCATAGCTAAAGCACCTCTTTTTTATTTTCATTTCAACTCTATGCCTGTATTGTAATACTGGCATAGTCTGGAGTCTATATGGATAAGGGATTGTTCACAAAATCAACACGAAGCTGTAGCGAATAAAAGAACAGGTGGGAAAATGAAAAAAGCCGATAGTAATCCGGCTCTTCTACGTGTATCTTTCGCCTAATTTTTTGAAAACAGGTTTTTCATAGGTTCTATGATTTTTTCTTGTGTTTGAGGGAGATGGATCGGTATCTGTAATCCCGGTATATACCTGCAATAATGTTTTTGCATGATTTAGTGCGAGAGTGGTCTTTGGATTTCTTACATTGCTATCTAGCTTACCTAAATGTGGAAGTTCGGAAAAATCAGCTTTCGTTGGTGGAATATGAAATGTGTATCTCCCACATTCTACAAGAACATCTGACTGTTGTTTGCTATTCCGCGGGTTTTGTGAAAAATGAAGGCCAATTTTCTTTGCCTTGCCATCAACAATTAGTTTTTTTAACGATTCATGCTTTAATCTATATAAAAATTTGGGATTTGTTGCGGTTTTTGCATGGCGATTCACTATAAAGACTGCTTGTGCGAGGTTATCTATCGACAGATTTTCGTGTGATCGGGGTAGTTTTCTTTCATGATTCAAAGTGTGCTCTCCTTTCCGTAATAAACGTCTTTATTATAACCCATTTGAAGTCTGCTTCCAATGAAATTTGGAATAATGTTATTTCCATAATAATATTTTGGCTGTACAGTTAACATGTAGTATGATATTACTAGTAAGTATTTTTCTGAAATAATCTTTTTTTTCTTAAAATTATCTTTCCTTCTGTTCATTTAATTGTAAAATAGAAATACATGAATGTAAAAACATTATTGTAAAAAAAAAGAATTTTTTGCGTCTAGAGGATGATGGAATGGATCATTTACAGCGAGCCTTAACAAAAGATTTAGCATCAGCACATGTAAACAGTAAGATTCAAAAAATATTATTTGATATCATTTTTCAACATGTTCAAGATATGGTCTATGTTATGAAAGTTGAGAACGGCCCCGATTTCCGGTATATATTTGTAAATGAATCGGGATTGAACCAAGCCAACCTCCCAATAGAAGTCATTGGGAAAACGATGACGGAAGCTCTTCCATCCGAATTTGCCAGAGATTTGAAAAAAAATTATGAAAAAGTACTGAATAACAGAAATATTGTTTCATTTGATGATACCTTTTCATTTGATGATGGCCGGAAAGTTTATGGAGAAACCATACTAACACCAATCTTCAATGTGAAAAATAAGATAACACATGTAGTCGCGGTTACAAGAGATGTAACGGCTTGGACAATTGAGAAAAATAAAATTATCGTGAGTGAGCAAAGATACCGTTCCATCGTTGATAATAATCTCGATGCGATTTTTTCCATCAGCCTTGAAGGGAAAATACTTGAAGCAAATCCGGCAGCAGTATTGATGACTGGATATACAGAAAAACAAATGATCAATCGCTCAATCTATAATTTAATTAATGATTGGGATCTAGAGCGTTTTAGGGAATTGCTCGAGAAAACATGCTCTGGATATGCATTAGAGTCATTTGATTGTAAATTCATTCATCGTAAAGGAAAAATATTACTTGTTCATCTAAAGACGGTACCAATTGTTATTCATGGTGAAATAAGTGGTGTTTATGTAATCTGTAAGGATCTTTCCGAGCAAGTAAAAAGTATGGAAACAATTAAGTATATGGCGTTCCATGACCAGTTAACAGGTTTATTAAATAGAAGGGCGCTTCTTGAGAATTTAAGCGACCTCATAGCTAGTAATAAAAATGAATTTGCCCTATTATCAATTGATTTAGATCGATTTAAATATATAAACGATACAATTGGTCATATTGGTGGGGATGAAATCTTAAAGAAAGTTGCTGACCGGCTTGGGCAATATCAGAGTAAACTTTGTTTTGTTTATCGGCAGGGCGGGGATGAGTTTAACATTCTTCTCTTAAATAGTGACAGAAAAAAAGCTGCTAACTTTGTTCAACAAATTTTTTCTGCATTTGTCCCTTCTTTTTATTACAATTCACAAGAGTACTTTATCACGCCAAGTATTGGAATAAGTATGTTCCCAAATGATGGGATGGATTCTGAAATGCTTATCAAAAATGCAGACGAAGCATTATTTCGTGTGAAAGAAAAAGGTAAAGCTCATTCTCAATTTTATCGTACGGAAATGAACTCAGAAACTACCAATATTGTCATGCTGGAGACTCATTTGCGTAAGGCAATTGAGAAAAATGAACTAACCTTATTTTTTCAACCGCAAATAGATCTTCAAACAGGTAAGGCTAAAAGTTTTGAGGCGTTGCTTCGGTGGAATAATCCAGTATTTGGTTTAATTTCACCAGCTTTATTCATCCCATTAGCAGAGGATACTGGACTAATTATTCCAATTGGTCATTGGGTAATCGAAAGTGCCTGTAAGCAAATACGTGAATGGAATAAGATGGGGTACCACGATGTTAGAGTTGCAGTTAATATTTCGCCAAAACAATTTCAGCAGCATCAACTAATTGAAACCATTTGTTTCATGCTTCAAAAATATGAAATCCAAGCTTCTTCTTTGGAGATAGAAATTACGGAAGGCTCTTTAAATAATACCAAGGAAACAATCCCTATTCTTAAAAGGTTAAAGGAGATCGGAATAAAGATTTCTGTCGATGATTTTGGGACAGGCTACTCTTCATTAAATTACTTAAGGGAATTTCCAATTGATATATTGAAAATTGATCGTTCTTTTATAAAAGATGTACTTGTAAATGAAAAGGTTGCAGCAATAACTACTACAATTATTCACTTAGGTAAAAGTTTGGGAATGGAAGTCATTGCTGAGGGCGTGGAGTCAAGTGAGCAGGTGGATTTTCTCCTTAAAGCCCAGTGTCATAAAATTCAAGGTTTTTACTACTCCAGACCTATCCCTGCGAAGGAGCTTGAGCAAAACTATCTTGGAAATTTGTAAAAATCCTTATCGGTAGATGATAAGGATTTTTTATTGTTCTGATTTCAATGTAAAGAGTGTTAATTCTGGTTTTGCCATAAATCTGAATGGGAGTCTAGTGGTTCCTATGCCTCTGTTCACATAAAGGGACAATGGATCGTTTTCACCTATGGAATAATAACCTTCAGGGTAATTCTGAGCAAAAGGAGGAGTAATAAGTGCACCAATAAATGGAATTTGTACTTGTCCACCATGACTATGCCCGCTTAACTGCCATGGTATTTGTAGTATAGAGGCTTCATCTGCCACGTCAGGTGCATGGGATAATAAAATTTTAAACACATTGTCCGGTACATGCTGCTGGGCTAATGCTAAATCAGGTTTACCCAGCATTCGATCATCAACCCCTATTAGGTAAATTTTACTGCCGTCATTTCCTTCAATTGCTTTAGAATCATTTAATAGAATCGTAAAGTTCGCAGTTTCCATGATATTTCGATAAATTTCCGAACCATATCCGCCGTGATCGTGATTTCCATATATGCTGAATTTACCTAGAGGTGGCTTTAACTTTGCTAATAAAGGGATAATTTGATTGATTTGGTTAAATTTATTTGGCTCGTCCAACAAGTCACCTGTAAAAACAATTATATCTGGTTCTAGCTCATTCATTTTATTAACTAGCTTACTAAATTGATTCACGTTATATTGAAACCCTAGATGGGTATCACTAAATTGAAGAACCTTAATTTCATTAAAGCTATGAGGGATTAAAGGATGCTTAATTTCTAATGTATTTATTTCTAGGAGGGAGGGCTCAATTCGATTGGCATATAAATATCCGCCCGAACTAAGGCCGAGAACAGTAAGAATTGTACCCAATGTACTTTTTAAGAATGTTCTCCTTTTTATCTTATCAGCCATATCTAATCTACCAGCCTATCTCCAATGATTTATTCGTTAAACATTCCACTTTATTTTCTATAAAATGTATAGATAAAGCAAATGATAGCACCCGCAGAAGTTATATTTACTCAAAATTGGACTTTGTACTATCATATGATTGAGTAGATTGCACTATGATGGTATACCCATTGTATGAACAAGAAAATTACTGTAAGCGTATTGTATATAAGGGTATGGTATAATGAGGAAAATCTTTTTTGCGGAGGGTGCTTTGATGGATGCATTGGATATCCTAACGGATCTTGAAAATGTCATTCCTTATTTTCAGCCTATTTTCAGTGCCGATGAACAGCGTGTCATTGCATATGAAGTGTTGGGAAGATACCGATCTGACGGTAACATCATAAGTTTAGGTCCCTTTTTTCACGATGATCAAATTCCAGATGAGTATAAGTATGAAGTTGATCAATTACTTGTAAAAAAGGCGTTGGAAAGAGCACTAGAGCTTGAAGATGATGTCAGTATCTTTTTAAACAGAGATGCAGATTTGCTTATGTATCGTCATGGAGAGCCATTTTTACATGAACTAATGGCTTTTGAAAAAAAGGGGCTGAATCTAAAGCGAATAGTCCTTGAAATTTCTGAAGGTAATTATGAGGGTGATATTGATCAGCTAGATCATTTATTACAATACTATCGAACATATGGAATTAGGCTTGCAATTGCAAGTATTGATAGCGAATCGAATTTTATTGAACGAATCGGACAACTTAGTCCTGACATAATTAAAATAAATTTGCAAGCACTTAAATCAAATGCTACTTCAACCAATTTCACTGACGTTTTATTCACATTGTCTTTATTGGCAAGGAAGATTGGTGCGACGTTACTATTTGAAAATATTGAAATGAGTTATCAGCTTCAGTATGCTTGGAAAAATGGTGGAAGATATTATCAAGGCTTTTATCTTCAACCGCCAGTACCAATGTTTGTTGAACGAGATGCACTAAAGGGACGTTTAAAAGGTAAATTCCATGAATTTATTGCTTATGAGAAAAGAAAGTTAGAGGCTATTTATTCCACAGCCGAATTCTTTCAAAATAAGGTACAAGATATTGTCATCAGGAATAAAAAGGTAAACTATGAAGAGCTATTTGCGTCACTGGTGAAGGAATTGGATCAAATTGCTTTTCGCATGTATGTTTGTGATGAAGATGGATTTCAGAAATCGGCAAATTATTTTAAAGGTGAAAGTGGCTGGAGTACCCAAATAGAATATATCCAAAAAAATTGGAGTTGGCGCCCTTACTTTTTAGAAAATATCATAAAAATGCGGAATGAAAGAAAAGGGATATTATCCGATTTGTACTCCGATATTGAAACCGGGGATACCATTCGTACGTTTTCTTATCCATTGAATGGGAATGACTATCTGTTTATTGATATAACTTATCAATATCTTTTTGAAAATGAACAACTTTTATAAACTTATGGCTCTCTTTCATTAGAGGCCTATTTTTTTCGAGTTAATCACATATTATTTTTACATTAATTGCAGTAATATGTCCTATCTTGGCGCTTTTTTTCGAATCATTCATAAGTTTATTAGGAATAATTGTTGTTAAAATAAATATAACAAAACGGTTTCGATTGAAAGGGGATTAAGTACATGAAGAAGCTATCAATATTTATACTTATATTCTTATTAATAATACCTTTGTCTCCACAAGCAAAAACGGAATCGATTAATAAAAAGGATATTTTTTCATTTTTACAAGAAGCATATAATACACAGGTCGCACTCAGTGAGTACCCTAGAACGCAAGGAGAGATAATAGAACTCCTCAGTCCATATTTCTCTGGTTCATATCAACGTCTATTTTGGAGAGAGAATATGGTTGAAGAAGAGGGGGGATTTCTTACATATGGTTCTGACTTTGCCCCTTATTATATCCCGTTTTTTCAATATTCG
>JAQSXG010000226.1 GCA_029256785.1 Neobacillus sp. | reverse complement strand
TTGATACACTAATTCAGGCAAAAAACGATTCATGGTCAACACTTTTTCAAGCGATGCAAACCTGGTCCTTTTCTAGGGCAAAGCAGGTGAAAGGTGATCAGTATGATAAAGAATTAACAGACAAGGCTCAGAAATTTCGCGAAAAGGCCAAGAAGAAAATTACCGATATTAAGGACGAGCTATTTTCAAGAAGACCTGAAAGCTTTCTGCGGGACATGGAAGAAATGCGCCCATTAATTGCTACGCTTGTCCGGCTTGTCGGAGATTTTTCCAAGCGCTTTGAAAAAGTAAAGCGGGAGAAAGGACTTGTTGATTATGCGGATTTGGAGCACTATTGTTTAGAAATATTGACAGGTGAAATCGCTGAGGGAGGTAATTTTTTTCCTTCAGAAGCAGCATTATCTTATCGTCAGCACTTTAATGAAGTATTTGTAGATGAATATCAGGATGTTAATATGGTTCAGGAAACCATCCTAAAACTTGTTGCCAAGGAAAACGAAATCGATGGCAATTTGTTCATGGTGGGAGATGTTAAACAGTCGATTTATCGTTTCCGCTTAGCTGAACCGAATTTATTCTTAGGTAAATATAATCGTTTTAGACAAGATGGTGAAGCAACAGGCTTGCGAATTGATTTAGCACGTAACTTCAGAAGCAGAAAAGAAGTGCTTGAAGGAACGAATTATTTATTTAAGCAAATTATGGGCGTTAAGGTGGGGGAAATCGAATATGATGAGGCGGCAGAGCTTCGGACAGGTGCCCCCTATCCTGAGGATGAGCCTTATCCGGTTGAGCTACTATTAATTGACCAAAATAATGATGCAAACGAAGAATCAGTTGCATCTGAGGAAGAATCAGCTGTTCCAGAAATAGGAATGGAGCAAGATGAATTTGATGCAATAGATTTGGAAAAGTCACAGCTCGAAGCAAGAGTAATGGCTGAAAAGATAAAAGAGCTAGTAGCAGCAGGTACACAAGTCTATAATCCAAAAACAAAGTCATATCAGAAGATTATGTATCGTGATATGGTTATACTTCTTCGTTCAATGACGTGGGCACCGCAAATTATGGAGGAATTTAAGCAACAAGGAATCCCAATCTATGCAAACCTTTCAACCGGCTATTTTGAAGCAACAGAAGTAGCAATTATGATGTCGTTGTTAAAGGTAATTGATAACCCATATCAAGATATTCCTTTAGCATCCGTACTACGTTCACCAATTATCGGATTGAATGAGGAGGATTTATCAAAAATCCGTCTACATTCTAAGGGAGCCTTCTGGGAGGCGGTAAAGGCATTTTCCCGCAGTACCCAAACGGAAAATACCGAGGCTTCACATGAAAAAGTACGTCGCTTTTATGAATTACTAAAGGGATGGCGGTCTGTAGCACGTCAGGGGGCGCTTTCTGATTTAATTTGGCAGCTCTATCGTGATACTGGCTTTTATGATTTTGCTGGTGGGCTACCAGGTGGAAAGCAACGTCAGGCTAATCTAAGAGCCTTATACGACAGGGCACGACAATACGAACAAACCTCGTTCCGCGGTTTATTTCGCTTTCTTCGCTTTGTTGAAAGAATGATGGAAAGAGGCGATGACCTCGGAGCAGCAAGAGCGCTTGGTGAGCAAGAGGATGTTGTTAGGATTATGACGATTCATGGCAGCAAGGGTCTTGAATTTCCGGTTGTATTTATCGCAGGAATGTCGAGAAACTTTAATATGATGGATATTCGTAAAGCGTATATGCTTGATAAAGAATATGGGTTTGCAGCTAAATATGTAAATGTCGAGAAAAGAATCTCCTATCAATCATTACCGCAGATTGCATTTAAGCGTAAAAAGAAAATGGAAATGCTTGCTGAGGAAATGCGGGTTCTGTATGTTGCTTTGACAAGGGCGAAAGAAAAGCTCTTTTTAATTGGTACATTAAAGGAAGCAGGTAAAAAGATAGAGCTGTGGAATGATGTCTCGACCCATTCTGAATGGCTGCTACAAGATTATGAACGGGCATCTGCAACTAGCTATATAGACTGGATTGGTCCTGCACTAATTAGGCATCAAGACTGTACTGTTTTACAGCAAGGAGAAATAGGTAAGGCTTTCGTTTCACAAGAGATTACTTGTCATCCTTCATCATGGAAGGTGTCACTCTTGTATGCAGAAGACATAAAAAATCAGCAACTTGTAAAAGAAGTAGAGGAGGATCATTTCCTAGATTTGGTGGAGAAATCAGAAACGGTTCCAGTAGAATCCCCGTTCAAGGGTGAAATAAAGTCACGATTAACCTGGGAATATCCCTTTGTCGATGCCTCAATTAATCGTTCGAAGCAATCGGTCTCTGAAATGAAACGTGCCCGGGAAATGGCGGATGAGCAAAGTGGAACAGACTTGGTCAGCAAGTTCAAAAAATCAATCCTTAAAAGACCTAAATTTATGCAGGAAAAGTCATTAAGCCCTGCGGAACGTGGAACAGCACTGCATATGGTGATGCAGCATGTTGATTTATCGGAGCCAGTTAATCTAGAGACAATTGAAGCACTAGTGAACCGAATGGTAAGCGACGAGCTGCTGACTTCTGAGCAAGCGGAAGTGATAGATTCTGCATTAATCGTGAAGTTTTTCTTATCTGAAATGGGACAAAGAATTGTCAATGCTAAGGCAGTAAATCGTGAAATTCCTTTTACACTTTCCTTGCCTGCAAAGGAAGTTTATCCTGCCTGGAATGGTCATGAAGAGTCCGTCTTTATTCAAGGAATTATTGATTGCGTATTTGAAGATGAGAATGGACTGATCCTCATTGATTACAAATCAGATGGAATAACTGACCGTTATAAAGGCGGTTTCGAGCAGGCAAAACCAATTTTAGAAGATAGATACAAGCTTCAAATTAATTTATACACAAAAGCGATTGAACAAATATGGAAAAGAAAAGTAAATGAAAGATACCTATTCTTTTTCGATGGTGCACATGTGCTAAAAGTTAATAGATAAATTAAAGGAAGACATAAACCACTCCCGGCTTATGTCTTCAATTAATTATTCCCTGCAATTGGCTGGTCAATCAGCTTCGTATCAAGAACGTTTGTACCACTTATTCCATTGGCTGTAGTATTAATTGCTCCTGTATTAAAGCCTCCAGAACCAGCATTCGTTTTAGATGAACTCTTTGGGGAGATATACATCGCATCTCCAAATTGCACAACCCCTCCACTTACATTAATAATTTGGACTGGACCGATAATCGCTGGCATCATAAAACATCCTTTATTATTTGTTACGGAAAATTGTCTCTAACAATAACATATGCCCATGTATCCATCAGTGTTCTACTACTTATTCTTCTTCTGGCAATAGCTGCCGGATATGCTTAACTCTAGCCTCCATCGATATATGCTCGCTATTCCCCACATGTAAGATGGAAGAGGAGGAAATCCCTGTGATATCAATGTTTTGGACCTTAATTGATGGATTGAAATGATGTGTAGAATAGTTAAATGATTCAGTAAGCGGTTGAAAAGGAATGGGTTCTGTGAATACGGGATAGGAAGAAAAGTTTCCTTCCTTACCAAAAAACATTTCCGCTTCTCTTTGAACAGCTAATGCTCGGGAAAAACCATTAATGATACGGGAATCCCCAAGCTGTACTGTTGATGCGATCGAAACAGACCTCACCTTTATGGCATCGACAATAGATGACCTCTGAAACATGATTTATTCTACTTCCGCAGATAAAGGGACGAAAGGACCAATAATTAACGATTCTGCTGGAGTGTCAAAAGTTGATGCTAACTGGATGGACCCGGTATCGCCAACCAGGACCAGTGATGAACTCGCAACACCAAGAATCTTAATATTTTCAACGTGAAGATCACGATTATAGACTTCAAAATTCATTGTGGCTTCATTCCTTTCACATTATCTGGCAAGTTATTAATAAAGACAACGATTCCATTTTGAATTTCCTTTTTTAATAATTCAAGGATAGTCACTTCCGCATCCTGATTTTCTCCTGCCCGTTCCTTGTTGGCATTCGATTTAAGGTGATAATCGATTCGAGTAGGTAACTGTTTAATGATGTCTTGTTTTATAAAAGAGAGATAAGATTCATCTAATTGAACATTCAACCTTTTTTGCGTTTCCTCAAATATAGCAGGGAGGTCTGTTTCTAAATACCGATAAAGTGACTCTTCAATTTTTATTGATCGCTGCATTTGATCCTTTGGGGATGGAGGGATATTGACTGGTTGGTTTTGTACCGCAAAGTCCTCAATTCCTGCCAAATCGGAAGGATTTAAGCCGACATTTAATGTGCCATCTAAATTTTCAACCTTTAACTGATCAAATTTATACTCGATTTTTTCAACATTGATGCTGGGCTTATCCTTTAGCTGCTTTACCTCTTCAAGCAACTTTTGAATTGTTTGCTCCAATGAAGCAATTCTATTTTCCTGTGCATGAATGGTATGTTGCATCCATTGGAGAAATTGAGAATAATCCTGATACATATTATCACCTCACAGTATAATCTCTACCTAACGCAAGCTTAACGGTACGGCTAAGCTTTCAAGACTTGTAGCCGTGCTACCTTGAGCAGGCTTTTCGGTTGATGGAGCTGCTTCGGTAAAACCACCCGTATTATATAAATGGGATGCAGGTTTGATGATTCCTGCACTGCCAATTTGTAAGACTGAAGAATTAGTAATACTGCCAATTTTTATATAATTAATTTGAATGGACTGTTGAATATAGAAGTTCATTTTAGATCACCATCTCATTAAGCATTTAATATCATACCTTGGTCGATTACATCAGAGTCATTTGTGTTCGTATTGCTAAGGTTGTTATGGACCTTTAATTGCTCTCCTGTATTAAAAGAGCCAGCCCCAGCAAAAGTCTTTGCAGACGAAAATGGCATGATTTTATAAACATCACCAATATGAAAAACAGAACTGCTACCAATTGAAATAACCTGTGCAACTCCTACGATTGCTGGCATAAAACAACACCCTTTTTTTATATTTATCTCTTTTATCGTATGGGAGTGGTTGAATTAATGTGATTCATTCGCCTAAAAAAAATGTGGACATACGTAGATATTGGAGGAAACTTTCAACTACAAAAAAATGAAAAAATTACTATATACGACATTAAGTGTGATTTTTGTAGGGTATGTCGTCGAAGATAGTTGTTTAATCCCATCGATATCGACAAAAATAGTACTTTAGGAGGATATTCGAATTTTAGAAAAGGACTTATTATGTGATTAAGAGGTCAGTCGGAAAAATAAAAACACTGATTCTCGATAAAGGCAAAACTGATGAAAATCAGTGACGCAAAGCTATAGGGGCTAAGGTGCATTTGCACTAAGCCAGCCAGTTACCGAAAGAATAGGGTGTTTTTCATATGTGTATCTTTGTGCTCATAGCTTTCCTATGTTCATAGATATATATTGTTAACCCCCCTTTCGGTAAAGGCGGGGTTATTCTTATTATACGGAGGTGAAAGTTAGTTGAAAGTCGTGAATCTGACAAACGGAGCGGAACTGGCAAACCATGTATCGACAGCAGATACCTTTTTTCGAAGATTAAAAGGTCTGATGTTTACCGAAAGTTTACCAGCAGGACACGGCTTGTTAATCAAACCCTGCCAATCCATTCACACATTCTTCATGAATTATTCCATCGATGTTCTTTACTTAAGTGACAACCTAGAAATTGTGGGCATGGACGAAGCGATAAAGCCTTCAAAAGTAGGTAAGTACCAAAAACGAGCAGCTTCTGTTTTAGAACTGCCAGCAGGAACCATTAGAAAAACCGGAGCAAAAATCGGTCATTATTTATTAACTATTTAAACGATTAAACTAAAAAATTATAAAGGGGTTTTAAAAATGATGAACAAATTACGCGCACTATTCACAGAAGAAGAAGGACAAGGTATGACTGAGTAT
Source organism: Neobacillus sp. (assembly GCA_029256785.1). Lineage (GTDB taxonomy): Bacteria > Bacillota > Bacilli > Bacillales > Cytobacillaceae > Neobacillus. Next base: position 1,263 of record JAQSXG010000226.1, on the reverse strand, counting down.
GGTTTAGTATTGGGACTTATTGCAGTTGGAGTTGTAGCAGTACTTATCACAATGCGTACTGAAATTACTGCCTTGTTTAACAGAGCTGTAGCAGCTGTTACAGGTGCTGGTGTTTAAAATAATTTAATGGACTTACCTTTCCAAAAAATTTTTATTAAATAAATATAGCCTTGCGTTCAGGCAAACGTAAGGCTTTTTTCTGTAAAGGAATCAATAGGGAGGAGAAGGACAGGATGTGGAGTACCTATTTATTAATTTTTCTCTTAATTATCTGTGTGATTACCGATCTCAGGGAACGGAAGATTTATAATGCAGTTTTATTTCCCTTTTTATTAGTCGCCTTAATTCTCCAGCTGTTTACCGAGGGGTTAAGTGGGGTAACCGGTGCATTGCTCGGAATGACTGTCGGTTTAGGAATTCTATTAATCCCTTATTTACTTGGAGGAATGGGTGCGGGTGATGTGAAGCTCCTAGCTGTCATTGGTGGCATTAAAGGAATTGAATTTGTTTTATTTACTTCATTATACATGGCTTTGGCCGGTGGGATATTCGCTCTTCTAATTTTATTATTCCGTAAAGGATTAAAAGCTAGATTTACCAAAGTTCTTTATTTTTTACATGGCCTCCGAAGTGGAATGAGACTTACTCATATTCTCCATGACAATGAGGCATTGAAAACAACCTATCCATATGGGGTGGCAATTGCAGTAGGTGCACTCTATCAAGCCTTCTTTCCAGGAATCCTTCCGATATGAAAAAGGATGAGCGTGGCCAATCGATGGTCGAAACAGCTCTGTTACTGCCCATCTTTCTACTACTATTAGTTGGTATCATTGATTTTGGTAAAGTAACTTATTCCTATGCCCATTTACACATGGCGGCACAGGAAACGGTTCGAGTCGCAAGCTTCGGTGAAAGTGACACAGCTATTAAAGCTTTTGCTCAGAATTATGTTCACCTCGGTGATAAAACGAAATTACAAATTGAAATTACTCCAAATGATATAACAAGAAAATCAGGTGAGTATGTAACGGTGAAGCTTCGTTATCCATATCAGTTCATCACCCCCCTGATATCTAAAATATTTCCCTCATCATTTATGATTGAATCCGATTCTACGATCCGAGTTGAGTAAGGAGGTAAGGAAATGCTTCTAAACTTTAAAAAAATCATGAAGGAAGAACGAGGAAGTACCCTTATTCTTGCTGCCATCTCGATGATGGCGATCTTAGCGATGGCAGGTCTCGCCATTGATGGGAGCTT
>JAQSXG010000225.1 GCA_029256785.1 Neobacillus sp. | reverse complement strand
ATCGAGGCAATGGAATCGGCCGTGTTGAGGAGTGTGAGAGAACTGAAGCTACTTTTTGAGGATAAACAGCTAACTACTAATATTGTACATGAGTGGTGTCATGTGGTGAGGTCGAGGAAGATGATTAGAAGAATCCTGAAGAAAAACTTTAAAGCTATTGGGCGGGCAAAACATTGCTACTATGAATGATTAATACCGAATGGCGTTCTAAAGAACTTTCTTTACTACCTTTTTCGGAGTTCGGGCACTTTGGACCTTCCTCAGTTACCGCTCCGACTGCCTTTTCCGAAGTTTCGGTCACTTTAAACCGCTCTTTGTTACCGCTCCGGCTGCCTTTTCTGAAGTTCGGTCACTTTGTACCGCTCTTTGTTACCGCTCCGACCGCCTTTTCTGGTGTTCGGTCACTTTGGACCTTCCTTAGTTACCGCTCCGACCGCCTTTTCCGAAGTTCGGTCACTTTGTACCGCTCTTTGTAACCGCTCCGACTGCCTTTTCTGAAGTTCGGTCACTTTGGACCACTCTTAGTTACCGCTCCAACCGCCTTTTCTGAAGTTCGGTCACTTTGAACCGCTCTTTGTTACCGACCCTTGCCTTTTTCGAAATTCGGTCACCTTGAACCGCTCTCAGTTACTACTCCTGCTTCAGTAACCTGAAGTTTCCCAATAACTTGATTCCAACTTATAAGTAGGCACCAAAAAACCCAAGGATCACATTCGCTCCTTGGGTTCTTCTCATCTATCCTTAATGGCTTACATTTTTTAAAACGTGTTTCATGACAAATGCGTAAATCACTACCGTTCCACCAACTAAAGCAAGAGTCATCAGCAAACACCTTCCTTATCCGCGCTGTCGCGTTGAGAATGATTTTCATCGTTAACTAAATACTATCACAACTGATAATCATTTTCAACAGCACTCTTTTAATTGTCATATTTATTTAACAATTTCGGGAAAAAGCGATTACAACTCTGGAAGCTCCCCTCATACTCTGTTAATTCCTTTAGTGCCTTTTCCTCCGCCGGAATTCGAACCGACAGCATTAACAGGTTCAGGATAGTAAACAAAATAGCAGTAAAGTATGCGCCAAAAAGCAACGGGACAACGATTAGTTCAAGGGTGACTACCACATAGTTCGGGTGCCTTATAAAGCGGTATGGACCTTTTCTAACGACATTCACGTTTGGCAGCACCAAAATTTTCGTGTTCCAATATTTTCCAAGTGATGAAATAACCCAGAATCGCATGATCTGAGTAAACACAAATACGGATAATAGCAGTGGCCAAAATTGCGAAACATCCCGATTAAGACTAATTTTTTCAACAAGAAAAAATACAAAAAATAGTGCGTGCATGATCACCATGTATTGATAGTGATTTGAACCGAATTCGAGTGCTCCCTGGTCTTTCATCCATTTTTCATTTTTTCTGGCAACAAATATTTCAATGGACCGTTGTAAAACGACAAATAGAAAAAAAAGAAGAAACAAAACAATATTATCCACTTATTCCCACCTCACGAGTAATAGTTCGGAACTGAAACCAGGTCCTAGCGCCGTACACAAACCATACGAACCTGCTTCAATATCCATTTCCATAAAACGCTTAAGTACAAATAGAATCGTCGCTGAGGACATATTCCCATATTGGCGAAGAACATCTAAAGAAACATCCGTCATCGAAGATGGAATAGATAGTGACTTTATGTAGGCTTCAATAACCTTTTTTCCACCTGGATGAGCAATAAAATGGTCTATATCAGATAGGTCCAGCCTATTACTCTTTAAAAATTCACTCACATTCGGTTTTAGCCAGTCTTCAATAATACTTGGTATATCACGGGAGAATACTACAAATAATCCTTGTTCCCTTATATCCCAGCCCATAACATCCAATGAATCAGGCATCAGCGTTGAATGTGTATTAATAATAGAAGGAGATGTTTTTTTTCGTAATAGTCCATTAACGTCAGATTCGTTGCCGCAGATCAATGCGCAGGCAATGCCATCGGCAAAAAGCGAGGTTCCGATAAGATTGCTTTTTGATAAGTCATTTCTTTGAAAGGTTAAACTGCATAGTTCGGCAGAAAGCACTAACACCTTAGACTCCGGGTATGCGAGACAATATTCAAAAGCTCTGGATAAGCCTGCTGCACCGCCAGCACAACCAAGTCCCCAAATGGGAATTCTTTTTGTGTGAGAATGAAAAGGTAGTAAGTTCATTATTCTTGCTTCAATACTAGGGGTCGCTAAGCCCGTCGACGAAATATAGAAGATGGCTTCAATTTCTTGAAAGTCCACACTCCTTGATAACAAACTACGATTTGAAAGGCATTTTTCAATTGCTTTTTTTCCTAAAGTAACTGCCGCTTCTATGTAGGCATCATTCTTTTCCTCAAAAGTATGGTCTTCTTTAAACCACTCAATATCTTTTGCAAAATGTCTTTTTTCTATTTGGCCATTCGTAAAGGCTCTTAGCAGTCTTTCGATATCCTTAAACCTTTCTGAAAAAATTCCCCGAGCGAAATCCATCGCTTGCTCTTGTTTTATTTGGTATTGGGGGACAGCTTCGGCAATCGATAGAATTCTTGGCATCATTCATTCTCCTTTGACATATATGGGGTATTTTTTCCAATTGGAGGAAAATTATTCTAGTAAAAAGACAAAAAAAACTTCCCTATTACAGGGAAGCAAACGTTTTGAAGGTTGTTGTTGTTGTGCATCTCGATTATATCGTGGATTTCCAAGCTAATCATTAGATAATCATTTCCATTTGTTAAAATCCATGGATTGTCATTCCGCCATCGACAAATAGTGTTTGCCCATGAACATAATCTCCCGCTGATGAGGACAAGAAAACAACTGGTCCAACTAATTCTTGTAGTTCACCAACCCTCTTTAAAGGTGTAACCGCGAGAATATCACTTACATATTCCGGGTCAGCCAAGAGCTTTTCTGTAAGTGGAGTCTTAAAATACCATGGTCCAATTGCATTTACATTGATGTTATATTGCCCCCATTCTAAAGCAAGTACCTTGGTCATTTGAATTAAAGCCGCCTTCGTGGCTGCATAGACAACCCCCGTTCTTAAAGCAACATGACCACCGACAGAAGTGATGGAAATAATTCTACCGCCAGTGCCTTGTTCTTTCATCACTTTAGCGACTTCCTGTGACATCATAAACGCAGATTTAAGGTTAGTATCCATAATTGTATTCCACTCATTGTCTGTAACCTCTAGCGCTTTTGAGCGAATGTTCATCCCAGCATTGTTAATTAGAATATCGATGGATCCCCACTCTTGGACTATCTTTTGAACAGTTGATTGGACTTCCTTTCTTTTTGTAACATCCGTAGGAAGCACCAAAGCTTTTTTGCCGAAGCCCTTAATTAAATTAGCTGTTTCAAGCAAGTCAGCTTCTGTTCTAGAAAGTAGGGCAACATCGGCTCCTGCTTCAGCTAGACCAACCGCCAAAGCACGTCCTATTCCACGACCTGCTCCTGTAACAATCGCTTTTTTTCCATCCAAGCGAAATGATGGTAAAAACATATTCATCCCCCATTTTCTATGTATTCTTGAATATTTTAGCATAGTATTTAAGTAAAAAAACAATAAGCACCTTCGGGTAAGGTGCTATAGATTTCTATACTATTTTTCCGTTTGCTTTTGGACTTCGATAGTAATCTTATTACTGGCCAATGACCCGCAAACTTTACAATTTTCTACTTCGTCATACAGGAGACGACATTGTTCACAATAATATTTCTCCATAAAAAACACACCTTCTCCTTATCGATCTAAGGTACATATATTATTTTATTTATGGATATCTAAATGGTGACAAATAGCAAAAAATGATCGTTTTATCTACCTCTCCGAGCACATTCAACAACTAAAGTCACAGGTTTATCTTCAAAGTTCACACTTTATTCACATTTAACCGCAAGTTATTGTGATATAAATCACTGATATAACAAGTTTATAACATTACCATAGTAGATACCTAAGGAATGAACAATTTGTGAACTCTCGAATTTGTTATTTTTTCTTCACAATTGTTTTGTATTATGAAAGAGAAGTTATATTTATTTGATTTTTTCTGAAGGGAGTGCAGGGGGATGGCAAAGGTGGATCTGAAGACGAATCAAAAAACAGAAGTCGAGGACAGCTCTTCTCTAAAAGGGACATTTGTGTCCGTTATGTTTTTGGGAGCATTTATTGTTGTCACATGGGTAAGTGTCTATCTCTTATTCGTCAACCGTTTTTAAAGAGAGAAAGGGGAAAAGGTCATGCATATTCATAAGTTTGAAAAAATATGGCTTACAGTTGGAATTAGCGCTCTGGTAATATTCTTATCAGTTGTCGGTGTGAGCGCTTTCTATCTGGGTAACAAGCCGCCAAGCTGTTTAACAACGATCGATCCAGCAAAGGTTGATACACAAGCACCATTTGATAACCCAGGACTACATAAGGTTGAAGGAAAAGATTGGGACTATGAATTAGTTTATGTTGCCTCTGCTTTCTCCTATAACCCTGCACAAGTGGAAGTTCCACTAGGAGCTAAGGTAAAAGTAATTGCAACAACGAAAGACGTTATTCACGGTTTTCAAATGGCCGGAACGAATATTAATATGATGCTTGAACCTGGGTACGTGAACGAAATTGTTACTACATTTGATAAAGCAGGAGAATACTTGGTGGTATGTAATGAGTACTGCGGTACTGGACACCATTTAATGAGTTCAAAGATTGAGGTGGTTGAATAATGATTAACACTGCTTCTTCAAAATTTAAAGTTGATCCACGTGATGCAAAACTGGGCATGGCTCATTTTTATGTTGCTTTCACTGCCCTAACACTTGGCGGCCTTATGGGCTTACTTCAAACCCTAGTACGCTCTGGAAAATTCGAGCTTCCTTGGGGAATTGATTATTACCAAATCTTAACCGTTCACGGTGTATTAATGGGTCTAGTATTAACGACCTTCTTTATCATGGGATTCCAATATGTTGTAGTCAGCCGGACAGCTGGAACACACTCCAAAGGGGCACGACGCATTGCCTGGATTGGCTTTTGGGTCATGACGATTGGAACAACGATGGCTGCAACAATGGTTTTACTTAAAGAAGCATCTGTTCTTTATACATTCTATGCTCCTTTACAAGCTCACTGGATTTTTTACTTAGGTATGACATTCGTTGTAATAGGAAGTTGGCTTGACGGTGCTGCCCAAATTATGACATACGCTAGATGGCGTAGGAATAATCCAGGAAAACCAAGTCCGCTCTTAAGCTTTATGGCGGTTATTAATACGGTTCTTTGGATTGTTGCTACCCTTGGGGTTGCTGCAACTGTACTATTCCAATTGCTTCCATGGTCATTAGGCATTGTAGATACAGTAGATGTTCTAATTAGCCGGACACTTTTCTGGTATTTCGGTCACCCGCTTGTTTATTTCTGGTTGCTCCCAGCTTATATGTGCTGGTATGCTATTATACCAAAAATTATCGGCGGAAAAATATTCTCGGATTCTCTCGCGCGGTTATCATTCATTTTATTTTTACTTTTCTCAATACCAGTTGGTTTTCACCACCAATTAACGGAACCTGGAATTGATCCTGCATGGAAGTTTTTACAAGTAGTTCTAACATTCATGGTTATTATTCCATCATTGATGACTGCCTTTTCATTGTTTGCAACCTTTGAAAGATTTGGGCGTTCAAAAGGTGCCACGGGTTTATTTGGATGGTTTAAAGTTTTACCATGGAATGATGCTCGATTTACCGTTCCATTTCTGGGAATGGCCAGCTTTATCCCAGCGGGTGCAGGCGGTATAATTAACGCTTCTAACCAAATGAACCAAGTTGTTCATAATACGATTTGGGTAACTGGTCACTTCCATTTAACAGCCGCAACTTCAGTTGTTTTAACATTCTTTGGAATATCTTTTTGGCTAGTTCCTCACTTAACAGGACGGAAATTAACCAAGGCTATGAATAAACTAGGTATTATTCAAGGGTGGGTTTGGTTAATAGGAATGGCGTTCATGTCTGGTGCGATGCACTTCCAGGGGCTATTAGGTGGTCCAAGACGTTCATCATTCTCTACCTATGGTGACTCAGCCCAAGCGTTGGAATGGATTCCTTATCAAATTGCACAGGCAGTTGGCGGGTCGATTCTTTTCCTAGGAATAATTTTAATGATCATTATCTTTATTAATCTTGCTTTCTTTGCACCTAAGGGTGAGGAAGAATTCCCAGTGGCTGAGGCAGAAAATCCAGACGAATCTGCTCCAATGATTTTTGAAAACTGGAAATTATGGCTTGGTATCACTGCCCTACTCATTCTTTTCGCATACACAATACCGTTTATCGATATGATTCAAAACGCACCTCCAGGATCACCAGGATTTAAAACTTGGGGTTCATGGTAAGAATAAGTAAGGGCTTCAATCATTATGATTGAAGCCCTTTTTCATTAGCTAAGGTGATAGATTTCACTATACTTTTTATATAAATAATCGATTAAATATTTCGCATTTAGACCTTCACCTGTAACATCATTTAGTATTTCCAAAGGCTTTTTTAGTTTGCCAAATTGATGAATATTTTCGGTTAACCACTCTTTAATTGGGAGTAACTCTCCCTGTTCAAGTAGCTGGTCAAAATTCGGAAGGTCTTGACGGATTTTGTGATTAAATTGGGCTGCATACATATAGCCTAATGCATAGGATGGGAAGTAACCAAAGCTGCCGCCTGCCCAATGAACATCCTGCAATACGCCCTTCGCATCATTTTCAGGTCTTATGCCTAGGTACTCTTCATATAAATCATTCCAGATTCTCGGTAGATCCTTCACTTCCATCTCACCATTGAACAGACCCTTTTCTATTTCATAACGTATAATGATATGCAGTGGATAGGTTAATTCATCTGCTTCGATTCGTATGAGCGATGGTTTTGACTCATTAATTGCACGGTAGAAATCCTCAATCTCAACTTCATCAAATTGACCACTTGCGTATTCTTTTAATAGCTGGTAGTTATTTTTCCAGAACGAGAAATTTCGTCCAACAATATTTTCATAGAATAGTGATTGTGATTCATGAATTCCCATAGATGTCCCCGTACAGAGCGGTGTTCCTATTAAGTCTTTTGATATATTTTGCTCATATAACGCATGACCACCTTCGTGAATTGTACCAAAGACAGCC
>JAQSXG010000224.1 GCA_029256785.1 Neobacillus sp. | reverse complement strand
TGAGTACCTGTCACCCCTCCTGCCCAATCATAGCAGGCCATTCCAGTAAAAGTTGCCGCATTTCCGTTGGCATCAACAATCCCTACCTGACGCATTTCTTTATCTGGATCATCAGCAAGAAGTAATTGAAGTGTTTCTTCCGCCGACTTTCCTTCCGCCATTAATTGGAGACCTTTTGGGCCGTAGCTAGTATTTGCATAGGACTGGGTAGCAATCGCTCCCACACCTGCCTTCGCCCAAGGGACAACCGCACCCACACCTAAAAATTTTGATTGAACAGCAACACCCCATTCTTTTTGAACTGGATCGTAACCTACAATTGAAAAAGTCATTTTAAACTACCTCCTATTATCTTTCGATAGAAAAATCAGGGACAGATAATAGCTCCCTTTCTAGTATTCTAATTATATAAAAGATTCCAAAAGTAGTATATTAAATAGTTTCACTAAAATACTTCATAAAAAAATGCAGCTCCGTATGATCGGAACTGCATCTATTGAAAGATTAGTGTGTTTCAATTAAGCCATAGCGGCCGTCAGTACGCTTGTAAACAACATTGGTACGGTTTGTATCCGCATTGTTAAATACATAGAAGTTATGACCAAGCATGTTCATTTGGAGAATAGCTTCTTCACTATCCATTGGTTTAAGGTCGAAGCGTTTTGTACGAACAACTTCTAACTCATCTTCATCTAAATCTTGAACCTCTGTATTTTCTGAAGTTGCAAAAGTGATTGGGAATTCACCCTTTTCACGGAATTTACGGTTCACTTTTGTTTTATGCTTACGGATTTGACGCTCTAGTTTGTCAGTAACCAAATCAATTGCTGCATACATGTCAATATTTGTTTCTTCAGCACGTAGTACTAGTTGCGGCATTGTAATTGTTACCTCAACTTTAGAAGATTTATCTTGATTGAATCTAAGATTCACATTTACCTTTGCATCAGGTGCTTCTGTGAAATAGCGGTCCAATTTAGAAATTTTCTTTTCAATATACTCTCTAATTGCTGGAGTTACCTCAATGTTTTCACCACGAACGTTATATTTCATTTGTGGACTCCTCCTTTAATAGTACTATGTATTACAATTCTATTTTACCCTATGTTTATCCTGCTAAATCTCAATAAAAAATTTGTCGAAATTTTGACAAAAAGTATAGGGGAAATAGTGACAAAACTCGGATGCAATTCCTTTTTAAAGAAAACGCTTCCTACACCCTTAGTTTATATTCTTTGCGGACAAATTACCACTTTTATCACTTGGGAATAGGTTACAAGTATGTGAAGAATGAATGGAGGACATATCAATGGAAAACACTCAAAGAAAAACACTTGCATGGCACGAAACATTGGAGTTACATGAATTAGTTGCTTTTCAGTCGATTGGATTAATGAAACTTAAAATGTCTTTTAAAAAGGTTCCGGATGCAGAACTTAAGGAACTGTATAAAAAATGCATACATGAACTTGAACACAACCTTGGTGAACTACTTAAATTCTATCCTTCTGCTCCAGGATATCAGCGTGAAGAGGAAGATATTCGTGAAGATATTGGTTTTTATGCCGGAGACTTACTAGCTCTTTCAAAAACTCTTGTACGCAACCTAGCCATCGCCATTACTGAAACGGCAACACCAGCTCTTAGAAATACACTGACGAAACAACTTACAGCAAGTATAAAAGGTCATGAGCGTGTTTTTAATTATATGCACAAGAATGGTTTATATCCATCATACGATTTAGGTCTCTTGCTCGGTCACGATATTGAAAATGCACAAAAGGCACTAAAGATGAAATATTAAATGGGGACGGTTATCCGTCCTTTTTATCGTGCTAGTGTTAAAGATTGTACACTTTGCGCGCCTGCCTCCTTTAACAGCTTTGCCGCATGCCTGAGCGTTGAACCAGTAGTATATATATCATCAACTAGTACTAACCTTTTTCCTTTCACCTCAATGTTAGAGGCGAGTTGAAAGACTTGAGCGAGGTGAATTCGTTCTGACCGAGACTTCTTTGATTGTTTTTCCGCATGGATTCTTGTAAGTAGTGGAGTAATATGATGGCCTGATTCGATAATTAAAGACTCAGACTGGTTAAACCCTCGCTCGTATAGGCGTTCTGCGCTAAGTGGAATCGGAACCAGCATATCAAATTTCATTTTACCTAGCGCTTCATTTATAGAAGAGGAAAAAATCTTGGTGAGTACATAATCTCCACGAAATTTAAATCGTGCCAACACCTTTTTAAAAAAATCATTGTAGAGAAAAAGCGAAACATTCAGATTAAGATACCCTTTCCAATTAAGGTCTTCTTCCCAGCGGATGCAATCATGGCATGTATCACCATGATAAAATTTTTCTGCTAGCAGTTGAAGTGGACGACTACAAATTTTGCATCTCTCACCGTTTATTCTTTCAAGCTTCACATCACATTCAGGACATATCACCCTTTCTTTTGATTCAGCAAACAACGAACTCCAACCAATGGGTGTACGGATTATTTTATTGCACAATAAGCAATACTCTTGCGGGAAGGGATTCAATAGAATCACTCCATTCTTTTTTATTTATGGTCAAGCAGACACCTTTTGAATCCCTCATCATTCATTAATAAAATTTGTCTCCTCGCCTTCACCATTGCATTTGTTTTTCCATAATGAAAAAAAGTTACAATCCCCTTTGGATAATCTTTGCTCCGCCCTGCTCTACCAGCAATTTGAACAAGAGCGCTTTCAGTAAAGATATCATCCTCGGCACCGACAACTGCAACATCAATATTCGGAAAAGTAACACCTCGTTCAAGAATCGTCGTAGTCAGCAATAATGGGATTTCCTTTGCACGCATTCTTTGAACTTTTTCTTTTCGGTCTGGGTCCTCTGCATGAACAGCTTCAATGGAAGGATCAATATGGCGAAGAATCAGGAGTGCCTTTTCCATTAAAGCAATATGAGGGAAAAATAATAAGGCTTGCTTTTGATTTTGGAGTCGACTGGTAACCCAACGAATGACATTTTGCGGTAGCTTGTTTTTCTTAAGACTCTTTTGCCAATTTCCTGACCAAGTATACTCTGGAACAGGTAGCGGATGGCGATGGAACCGAGCAGGAATCGTTGTGAATGCTCTTCTATCGGTACGGCATTCTTTCTGCCATTTCTCACTGGGGGTTGCGGTTAGGTATATCATCGCAGAAATAGGTTTTCGCGCCTGGATCACGGCATGCTGCAGCGCTTCCTCGACAGTATACGGAAAGGCGTCTACTTCATCTAGGATGATTGTATCAAAGGCCTGGTAAAAACGGAGTAACTGGTGAGTTGTTGCAATCGTTAATGCGGCATAAAGGTGCCGGTCCTCACTCCCCCCAAAAAGGTGAGCGATCGTAATTTCAGGAAATGCTGCCTTTAGCCTTGGAGTGAGTTCAAGAACCACATCTGTTCGGGGTGTAGCGATACAAACTCTTTTTCGAGAGGCAAGTGCCGCCTCAACTCCTGCAAAAAGCACCTCTGTCTTACCCGCTCCGCACACCGCCCAGACAAGGAGTTCTCCATTTTGCTGGATTGCCTCTACAACTTTGTTCGAAGCCTGCTGTTGTCCATCTGATAAGCTTCCCTTCCATCTTAGGATGCTTGCAGGAAGGCTACTAGACGGTTCCGGTCCCTTCCACCCAATAAGTGTTGTGCATCCGCTTATTCTCCCCATCATTAGGCATTTACGGCAGTATAGGCAGGTTTGGTTACATCTCGAGCAAGGGAATTGGGCAAACAAGTGAGGTTCGCTGTTGCCACACCTAACACAACCAGGCATATTACCATTAGACTCTATCCCTTTTCGATAAGTAATATAACCATTTTCATAGTGAGATTGAATTTCGGTGAGGGAGAAAGTGAGATCTTCAAGCAAGAGTTGTTTACCAGTAAGAAGGGTTTGAAGTTCGTGGTTAAACTTATAAGTAGGATTTAGCTTTGGTTCTGGCGTACTTGTCATTATCGTTAGATTTTGAGGATTGTTTATTGGACGCAAGGGAACACCCTCTCTATGGAATAAATTCGATTTCTTGTAGTTCCTTTCTTTTGAAGTTGTAAGGAACGGAGAACCTTTTGGGCAATATCACTAGATGGTAGATGGAGAAAGTCTTTGAATTCGGAATTAGTTATCGTTGACTTAAATAATTGATAATAATCTAAGAGGGCTTCGAGATGGGCTTCTTTTGAATGAGTTTGGCATAATGGACAAATCCACTTCCCTTTTACATAACTCATCGGGAGACACATACACTCAGGACAACAGACTCCTGTTCGAATATCACTCTGGGAAAGTTTGTATTCATCGAGGATATTTATTTTTAATGGAGTATGTTTACTTAAAAGTAATTTTGCAATCTTGTCTATTGTTGTAGGGTCAATTATATCCTTTTGGTAAGTGGTATCTAATTGGTTTATTTTTAGAAAGAACTCTCTTGCTTTGCAAATTTTCCCCATATCTTGCTGTATACCTGGCGCCACCTTTAATATGGTTTTTACATTACTGAAAAAAATGAGGTATTCAATCGGACCAATTTGGATGCCATTGCTAAATAGAAATCGCTTTAAAAGGGTTTGAATTCTAAATGCCTGTATTCGTGGGTCTTCAAAGGTTTCCTCTGTACCATCTTGCTGCGTACGAATGAGTTGTTCGAAATTACTATCAAAAGTTAGTGTACCGGAAATATTTTTTGCTTCAATAATGAGGATATAGCGTGAAGAGAGTAGGAGCGTATCAATCTGGAAATAAACACCTTGGATGCGTAGTTGTAGATCATACAAAATATAGTATTTATCTTCTGGAAACTCTTGTAGGTAATTGCCTAAGATGATTTCCCCCCAATGACCAGCTCTTCTTTTAGCTAAGTCCCTTTCTATTTCTGATTGTTTAGAGTGTCCTATGATAAGTCGTTTTGCCAGCGCTTCTGTTTTTAATAGTCTGTCCGGGACAGGTAATTCTTTTACTATCAATTATTTTCACTCCTTTCTAAACTATGGTTCGACAAAAAACTAGTAATTCCTTCATAGACTTGGAATTTTTCGAGCACTCTCAGAAAATGTTTCGTGATTGTTCATATTAAAAAGTTCTTAGACTAATTCTTTGCTACTAATAGGCGGTCGTCTGACGTCTGATTCCGCGCGTTTTGAGGGTTATTTCCGCGGGATTCACATGGTATTCCGCGAGAAGTTGCGACTATTCCGCAAAGATGACATTCTACCTTAAACTGGGCTAGTTTCGGGCCTTATTTCTTTAGCTGAACAGGGTATGACGTCTGATTCCGCGCGTTTTAACTGAGATTCCGCAGAATTCAAATGGGATTCCGCGAGAAGCTAAGACCATTCCGCGCGATTCCGCTACTATTCCGCACTTTTCCCAACTGATTCCGCGGGACAGCATTTTTCAGACAAAACAAAACCAGGCATACGCCTGGCTTCATATGTTATATAAATTATTTTCTCATCCAACCCATCCCCATTGCGCCTTCGCCGAGGTGTGTGCCGATGACGGCTCCGAAGTAACTGATGGAAAATTCAACGTTTGGAAATAATGGTTCGAGCTCTTCCTTCCATTCTAATGCTTCCTCGTCTCGGTTCGCATGGATAATAGCAGCCTGGAATGGCTCACCACTGGCAGCATCTTCACTTAACAGGTCGACAATTCGTTTCATTGCCTTTTTACGCGTACGAACCTTTTCAAATGGGACTATCACTTTGTTTTCAAAGTGGAGAAGCGGCTTAACTTGCAGCAGACTGCCGATAAATGCTTGAGCACTGGATAGACGACCGCCACGCTGTAAGTGTGACAAATCATCGACCATAAAAAAGGCCCTTGCCGTCTTTTTCAATTCGTATAGCCGAGTAATAATCGCCTCTGCACTTAGGCCAGCTAAAGCCATTTTTGCTGCTTCAATGGCATACAACCCTTGAGGCATACAACTGACTTCGGAATCAAAGGGATAAACCTTAATGCCTTCCACCATTGTACTTGCCGTAACCGCACCAGCAAAAGTACCGCTGATTCCACTTGATAAATGGATGCTTATGACGGCGTCATAATCCTTGGAAAGCCGCTCAAACAGTTCAACAATTTGACCAATTGGCGGTTGAGACGTTGTTGGAAGTTCTTTTTCCTTCACTTCTTGGTAAAATTGGGCTGCACTAATTTCAACTTCTTCCTGGTACACTTCATTACCGAAGATAACATTTAATGGAATCATATGAATATTATATTCTTCCCTTATTTCTTTGGGTATGTATGCCGTACTATCCGTGACAACTGCCGTTTTCATATTTGAATGACCATCCTTATCTTTATTATCATATTTTAAAAGATACCATATAATTCAAAAAAAAAGAACACACTCCACTTGAGCATGCTCTTGTAAATTCAATCAACGTACCTCGACCCAGCCGTTTTTGATGGCTGTGACGACTGCTTGTGTACGGTCGTTGACATTCATCTTTTGTAAAATGTTACTGACATGGTTCTTGACTGTTTTTTCACTAATAAATAGAGCTTCCCCGATGCCGCGATTACTTTTTCCATCTGCAAGCATTTGGAGCACCTCACACTCACGACGCGTTAGTAAGTGAAGTGGCCGACGAAGTTCAGCCATTTGGAAGGCCCCACCACCATGATGACCGGCAGCTAACTTACGGTATTCATTCACTAAGTTATGGGTTACTTTCGGATGTAAATAGCACCCGCCATCAGCAACGACGCGGACAGCTTCAATAAGTGCATCAGCATCCATTTCTTTTAATAGGTATCCCTTTGCCCCTGTTTGAAGAGCATGAGTCACATAATTCTCATCATCATGGATGGAAAGAATAATTATTTTTATATCTGGGTATTTTTCTGCCAATTCACGAGTGGCCTCGATTCCATTCATTTGAGGCATATTAATATCCATAATGACAACATCAGGATTGTAGGTCTTCACAATTCCTAATGCATCACTACCATCATCACCTTCAGCAACGACTTGGAATCCTTTTTCAAATTCAAGGATTCGTTTCACACCTTCTCTAAACAATTGATGATCATCAATAATCGCTATTTTTGTCGACATTTTTTCCAGCCCCCTATTCACTCTTGTAATTCTCTTTTAATTGTTTTGGCAATGGAACATTGATAACAACGCTCGTCCCCTTACCGATTTTCGATTCAATCTTCATGCTTCCATCAAGCAAATCCACACG